>JBBSQJ010000063.1:0-19422 GCA_038257965.1 Propionibacteriales bacterium | reverse complement strand
GGTCCGGGCGCGGGGCGTGATCGGGATGGCCGCATCCGCCGGCTATCCGGCCGGCTTCGGCCACGCCAGCATGCTCGCCACCGGTGGCCTGCGGGCGAGCGATGTCCGGGCGGTCGTCCTCGACGTCCGCGCGAGCGGACTGTGCACGCGAATCGGCGGCGGACACCACACCGCCGACGCCTGGTCGGCGGGGCTGGGGCCCGGAGTCGACGAGGAGCGGAGACGGGTCGACGTCGTCGACCTGTCGGTCGGCTGGGACCGCTATCTGGGCAGCGTGGTCGATCGGGCGGTCCGGCAGAATCTGCGCAAGGCGGAGCGCCGAGGCGTCGAGATCGAGTGCGACACCACCGGGCGGCTCATTCCGGTGTTCTACGATCTCTACCGATCCTGGGTCGAGCGCTGGACCCACCGTTCGGGACTGCCACCTGTCCTCGCCCGCTGGTCGGCACGGCGTCAGGAACCGTACGCGAAGTTCGAGACCGTCGCCGCCCAGCTGGGCGACGCGTGCCGGGTCTTCGTCGCGTGGCACAAGGGACGCGCGATCGCCGGCTGCATCACCCTTGTCCACGGCGATCACGGGATCGGCTGGCGCGGCTACAGCATCAAGGAACTGGCCGGACCGGTCGGGGCCAACACCGCGGTCCAGATCGAGGGGCTGCGCGATGCCGCCCGGTCGGGCTGCCGGTTCTTCGATCTCGGACAAAGCGGTGACGCGACTAACCTGCAGCACTACAAGAGCACGCTGGGCGCCGCACCGCGTCGGGTCGTTGACCTTCGGATCGAGCCGCCGACGATCACCGGGCTGCGGGCGACCGGCGAGTCCGGCAAGCAACTGGCTCGACAGACCCTCACCAAAGTGGGCGAGCTACGTCTCAGTGCACCGCGACCTTGATCACGACCAGAAGGAGCCCGAACCCGGCACCGAACGCCGCGGACAGTCCGATCCCGAACCTGCCGAACCCGGCGCGATGGCCGGCGATCGCGCCATAGACGGCCAGCAGGCCAACGGTGACGGCCAAAGCGACGAATGCTGAGCTGATTATCGTCGCACCGAGCCGGTCGGCGACGACGAGCACGGCGACCGGGACGAGGGACGCACCAGCCGACAGCCAGCTGTGTTCTGCGGCCAGTCGGAGGGCGAGCCAGGGACGATGCCGATTGCTGATGATCATGGCGAGCGTGATCGCGTACAGATGGACCAGCCAGTACCCCCCGACGGTCACGATGATGGTGATCTCCAGGCTGCGGATGGACTCGGTGTGTCCGGCGCTCGCCGCGATCACCGCGGCGCACACCACGGTACCGGTCATGGCGGACTCCGCATTGCGGAGCAGCATGGGTGCACGTTTCTCTTCGCCAGCGGGTGCGGCCATGGCAGGGATCCTCATCACCAGTCGGACACGAAGCGCCGGATGAACGGGGTCATTCCGGAGATGGAAGCCGGCTAGACCGGTACGCTCGGGCCTTCGTTCAGGTGATCAGAGTAGTGCCCGGCCTTGCGAGCTCGAACTCTTCTTGGTTAAGGACCGTCCAGAGCGATCCCGGTCCGCGGACCCGGCCAATCGGGTGATCCGCTCGATCATCAGATCGTTCGCGGCACAACAGGACAAGAACTCGGTGAGTCCGGGCGCCCCGGCACGTACCCGGACGACACTTTGTCGGACCGGGAAGCGGTGAGCCCACGGAATGGACCGCAGGAGCGTTTCGCCGGGTCGGTTGTCGATTCGGACTTCGTACGAACGACGCGGCATCACTGGGGACTCAAGGCGCTCCAGCGATGACCCAGCCGTCGTGGACGTCGTCGGGCCCGGCGCAGTTGGAGTATCCGAACCGGGGACCGGGGTCTCCCGCAGCTCGCAGAGGACGAGCCCCAGTGCCTGCAACTGCTCGAGCAGCCGATCGAGATCGACGAGGTCATCCAATACGCGGTGCAGAACCGTCTCGGCCGAGACCCGGTGGATCGCCAGTGCCGGATATCGCTGGAGCAGGGATGCCGGAATCTCTCCCTGGACGCGGATCTCGTAGGTTGCTCGATCACCGGTAGGCGACGATTCGATCATGTGACGACTCTGGTCCTGCGCCGTTGATCGGAGCTCACCCGACCCAGGTGACCCCATCAACAGAGTCCGAGCTGGCGGCCGCGACGCACGGCGTCCGAGCGCCGATTGACCGCGAGCTTGAGGAACAGCTTCTTCGTGTGGGTCTTGACGGTGTTGGCGGTGACGTAGAGATCTGCAGCGATCTCTTCGGTCGTGCTGAGCTGGGCCAGGCGTTCCAGCACCTGGAGTTCGCGTTCGGTCAACGACTCGGTCAGGCCGCCGGGTCGGGCAGCCGACTCGGCCGTCCTGGCGGAAGCCCCGGCGCGTCGGGCGGCGGTGATCAGGCCGCGATACCTTCTCAACAGCTCGGGGTCTCGGTCGAGGAAGGCCGAGAGCCACGGACCGACCTGGGACAAGGCCAGCCGCAGATCCTCTCGATCTGCGGCCCGCAGGGCCCGCTCGATCAACAGTCGAGCACGGCCCGGGTCGTCACTGTCGCATGCCAGCTGAGCTCCCAACGACCACGCTCGGACGGCCGAAGGAAGGGGGGCTGACGCCAGCCGCCCCTCGACTCCGGCCAGCAACGCCTGGGCGCCTCGTCGATCGCCGACAGCGCGCCGCGCCGCGGTTGCGACGACGCGAGCCTCGACGACGGTATGGCGTGGTTCGGGCGTCAACGTGGCCAGTGCTCGCTGCGGGTCCCCGGCGACGAGGTGCGCCTCTGCCACGGCGACACGCAGCCGGTCTGCCAGCCATCCCCCCGTAGCTGCGGCGGAAGACCGGGTTGCGCCATCGAGCAGTCTCAGCGCGACGTCCGGATCTCCGCCGACCGTCGCCAGTCTGGCTTCGGTCAGGCAGCGGGCCGCGACCAGCCACGGCTCGCACTCCCGGTGGTCCAGACGTGTCGCATGGCCCAGTCGTTGTTGCGCCTGGTCGAGCTCGCCGCGCTCGAGGTGCACCCAGGCTGCGGCCAGCTGGGCGTACCCGACGCCGGTCTCGTCGCGATCCGCCGTACGCGCAGTGAGGACAAGGGCCGCCTGGCGGGACGCCATCGTCAGGTTGCCGTGGAGCGCCTGGAGCCAGGCGGACACCCCGACCCGCTCGGCGGCCACCAACCCTTCGGCGGGCGTGGCCCCCGCCAACTCACAGCCGGCACCGAGGATGGCGATCGAGGCTTCGAGATCGCCTCGCCAGAGGAGGAAGACTGCCTTATGGACGTCGAGCATCACCGACAGTTCCGGCGCTGCATCGCCGGTCGACGCCAGCTCGGCGACCAGGTCCCGGCAGGTCTCCACGCAGCCGAGACCGCTCTCGTGGTCAGCGCGTCGCCGAGCCAACGCCATCCGGATCATCTGCTCGCTCAGGCGCCGAGTCGGATCCGCCGCAACGCCGTCCCGTGCGTTGGTGAGTGCGACCTCGGCCGCGGCAACGTCCCCCCGAGCAGTAGCGGCCGCCGCCGCCAACAGGGGTTCGGCTCGCTCGACGGCCGACCACTGGAATGGATCGAGAGGCAGGTTCTGCGAGGCTCCGAGCATGATCGCCGGGACGGCGAACGAGGCGATGAGTAGCTCGGCCAACCAGGTCGAGTCGTCGACCTGTGCGGCCAAAGCGATGCTCTCGCTGCGTCGACCGGCCGCGAGATGCCACTCGGCCGCAGCCCGGCGCGCAGAACGAGCCAGGGCCGGCCACTCGGTGTCGAGACGGTGCCGCGCGCAGCGGCGCAGCAGTGGATGGCATTGGAAGGAACCGTCCGGGCGATGATCCACGAAGCCGTTCCGGCAGACGACGCGGTCGCCGGGGCCGGGCACGCCCGGACCGAGCATCGCTCGGGCCAGGGTCGCGGTCACCTCGACGGACACGCTGGTACGGATGACGAGCTCCCGATCCGCCGGCAACAAGACGGACAGGACCTCCCGATCGACGATTCCGTCGAGAACGCGGTCCAGTTCGGCCAGGCACGCGTCGGCGAACCGATCGGGATCGTCGCCGAGCTGGTCGTTCGGCGGCACGGACAGCATGCGCTTGGCCAGTGCGATCCCCCTGGCCCAACCGAACGTGCGAGCAGTCACCGACGACACCGTGCGGGCGCTGACGGGCAGGCCACCGGCTCCCAGCACGGCTGCCACCTCATCACCATCCATCTCCAGCCGGTCGGGACCGATGTGCGCGTACCTGCCGGCGACCAGGACCTGACGAGGATCGATGGCCGGTGCGCTCGAGGCGGTGATGATCACGTGCAGGTTGTGTCCCGCCTGGATCGCGAGCGAGGTGATCTGGTCTCCCAAGCACCCCGGGGGGCCGACCGGGAAGTCGTCGAGCACGATCAGCCATCGTCGCCCCAGATCGACGAGCGCCGTCGCCGCCGCGCTGATCCATCCGGTCCACTCGGAACCGTCGCCACCCGCTGACGGGAGAGGCGCAAGTGGGCAGCCGCTTCGGATCAGGGCTGAGCTGAGGTTGCCCCAGAATCGGTGAACGTCGTGAGCGAGTGCATCGGCGGGCAACCAGACGACCGCATCGAAGGGCGCAGCATTGCGAGCCCAGCCGGCGACACCGGTCGTCTTTCCGGCGCCCGACGGTGCCTGGACCACGGTTATCGTGCCGCCGCTGTGCTCCAGAAGGCACCGGTCCAGCCGAGGTCGAGGAACGAAGTCCACTGTGCTCTGGGGAATGCCCACCCGACTGCGGCCGGTGCGAGCCGGTGAGAGCTCTGGGCCTGATAGTTCCGGGCCTGATGGTTCTGGGCCCGGTAGTTCCGGGTCCGGTAATTCTGGGCCCGATAGTTCTGGGGCCAGCGTCATGGCAGATCCTCGATTCGGCATCATCGTTCGGGTATCACCTTGACGCGGGTCTCGGCACTCAGGCATCACCCGCATTCACATCTCACCCGGGTGAGATGACGAACTCAGATCAACGAACGTCGCCGGGCGATCTGCACCGCTTCGGAACGTGTGGTGGCGCCGAGCTTGCGATAGACGGCTTGGGCGTGGGTCTTGACCGTGTTCGGTGAGACGAACAGCTCCGCGGCCAGTCCACTCAGGCTCTTGGGGCCTTGCAGGTGGCGCAGGATCTCCAGCTCACGAGGGGTGAGTGGCTCCCACGTCTTGTCCGGACCGGCGTGGCGTCTCAGCACGGCATGGGCGAGCGAGAGCCGGTCGCGCATGGCGCCCAGCTCTCCGGGGAACACCGACATCAACCGGCCGGCCTCGTCGAGCAGGTGTTCGGCCCGCCGTAGGTCACCGACGACCGTGAGTGCCCTCCCCATGGCCAACAGGTGATGGATCGTCGGCCACGGATTGATTCCGGAGACTTTTCGGCGAAGGACCAGGCCCTCCTCGAGGATGGCCATTCCCTCGGTCAGGTTTCCGGCCTCGACCTCGCTCTCCCCGAGAGCGGTGAACGCGAAGGACGCCTGCGGTATGGGCCGGAGCGATGCTTCGTCGACGACAGCCATGGCCTCGAGCGCGCAACGGCGGCTCAACTCGCTCTTACGGTGCTCGCGCGCCACCATCGACATCACCCCGAGGGCGAACACCCGGATGATCGGGAACGTGGTCTCGCTGTACGCGGCCCTCGGCAGAACCTCGAGCGCCCCGTCGAGATCCCCGACCGCGTAGCGGGCGTGCCCGAGCCCGAAGTTCGCCGCAGCGTACCAGGGAGATCGTGGGTCGCTCTCGAGCTCTGCTGCCCTGCGCGCAGCCGACAGCAGTTGCGCCACGCCACCATGGCCGGTCATCCCTTCCAACAGAGCCAGCGCGGACTGGACCGACCTCGTCCCGTCGGGTAGTGCGCCCACGTCGGGCAGCTCGGCCAATTCGGCCATCAGCTTCTTGAGCCCGACCTCATCGCCGCGGAGCAGGGCGATCCAGGCCTGCGTGACCAGAGTGCCGGCGTCGGGTGGGCCGTCGGTCGTCCGCAGGGTCCGAAGCCACCGGTCGACGGTGGCCGTCCTTCCGGCGCCCACGTAGTCGACCCAGTTGGCCTGCACGAGCCGGGCTGCTCGAGCCGGCGACCCGCTCGCGATCGCGTGCCCGATTCCCTCGTCGACGTATCCGTGCGCCGCGAACCAGTCGACGGCTCGACCGTGCAGGGCACGCGCCCGCGCCGGTTCGGTATCGAGCTCGGCGCGGGCGACCGCGGCGAAGAGGTGATGGAACCGGAACCACCGGCGGCGCGCGTCCAGCGGCACCAGGAACAGGTTGGACCGTTCCAGTTCGGCCAGGATGCGGCCCGAGCGGTCTGTCTCCAGCACGAAGTCGCACAATGACGCCGAGAACCGCTCGAGGATCGAGACGCTGATGATGAAGTCCCGGACCTCGGGTGGCTGGCGAGTGAGCACCTCCTCGGTGAGGTAGTCCCCGATGTAGCGGTTGTCACCGCTGAACTCGTGCACGAACGCGTCCGGCTCGTCGCGTCCCGCCAGCGACAAGGTGGCCAGATACAGGCCAGCCGGCCACCCCTCCGTGCGCTGGAGGAGTTCCGGGATGACGGTTCCGGAGAGATGCACGTCCTCCGACGCCAGCAGCGCCGCCGTCTCGGCCATGTCGAATCGCAGCCGATCCATGCGAATCTCGGCAAGTTGCGTGGCGGCACGCAGCCGACCCAGGCGCAGCGCGGGATCGGCCCGAGTCATGATCACCAACGCAGCCGTGCTGGGAGAGTGCTCGATCAGGAAGTCGATCTGCTCGTGACAGGCGTCCGCGCGGACGAAGTGGTAGTCGTCCAGGACCAGAACCACCGGCTCGCCGAGGTCAGCCATCGCATTGATCACGATCGGCAGCAGTCCGTCACGCAGTTGCGGGTCCCCGGCGGCCACCAGGTGAGCGGGATCGTCTCCGAAGGCGCACCCGACGCGCGCCAGAGCCGTCACGATGTGAGTCCACATCCGGGCCGGGTCGTTGTCGGCCGGGTCGAGCGCCACCCACGCCACCCGCTGGGTCGCTACCTCGAGCCACTGCGCCACCAGAGTGGTCTTGCCGTAACCGGCGGGAGCCGCCAACAAGGTCAGAGCACACTCGCGGGTCCCCCGCTCGAGCCGACGCACCAGTTCGTCACGGGCAATCCAACGCGGCCGCACCTTCGGCGGATCGAGTTTTGCCGCCAAGAATGCGTCGACCCCGGGTCGCACCCGCGCACTCTCGTCGATGATCTCCGCCTTGTTCACTCGCATCTGCCCGCTCAGTGTGATCGTTCTCATCGATCATAGGGAGAACGTCGTTAGTCTATGCACCGTGTTCGCACAGATGGTCGCCAGATCGCCGACCGCTCGACAGCGCTCGCGACGAGCGATCGTCGCGGCCTGCGTGGGCAACGCGGCCGAGTGGTACGACTTCGCCATCTACGGAGCGTTCGCGACCATCCTCGGGCAGGTCTTCTTCCCGGTCGACGACCCGGCCAGCGCGCTGACCGCCGCCTTCGCCGCGTACGGTACGGCTCTGCTCGTCCGCCCGCTGGGCGCTGTCTTGTTCGGCCGACGCGGCGATCGCCGTGGGCGGCGCGGAGTGCTGGTCACCGTGATCTTGGTGATGGCCGGAGCAACCGGTGCGGTCGCGCTGCTCCCCGGATACGCGGCGATCGGTCTGGCCGCGCCGGTTGCGCTACTGCTGTTGCGGGCGACCCAGGGGCTGGCGGCCGGCGGCGAGCTCAGCGTAGCGGCCGTCTTCATCCTGGAGAACGCGCGGGACTCCGGACGCGGACAGGCCGGTTCCTGGCATATCGCCACCATGGCGCTCGGGATCGCCTCGGGAATGGCGATCGCGGGGTCGTTGTCTGCTGTCTTCGGCACCGGGCTTGCCGCTGGTTGGTGGCGACTGGCGTTCCTGGTCGCGATTCCGCTCGGCGTGGTCGGGGTGCTCATCCGGCGGCGAGTCGAGGAAACCGACAAGTTCACCGCGATCCGGGCGTCGTCCGACGTTGTCGAGCGACCCGTACGCGAGCTGTGGTCCAGGCATCGGTCCGGTGTCGTACGAGGGTTCTGTCTGCTGGGCGCCGGTTCACTGGCCTTCAACATGTTCTTCATCTTCCTGCCCAATGACGCGATCGCTCGCCACGGCGCGTCGCTCGCGCCCACCATGTTCGTGACCGCGGCGTCTCTCGCGCTCGCCGCAATGGCCGCGCTCGCGCTGGGACGGCTGTCGGACCGAGTCGGCCGACGACGGGTCGTGATCGCGTCGACGGCCGTTCTCGCCGCCATTGCGGCGCCCATGATGATCCTCGGCAGTACCGACTCGTTGCCCAGGCTGTTCATCGCCCAGACCGTGACCGCTGTCGCGATCGGCGGACTGTTGTCGATGGCCATGGTGGGTGAGCTCTTCGAGACGGCAATCCGATCGACGGGATTGGCGCTGACCGCAGGCATGGCCACGGCACTCATCGGCGCGACGGCGCCGTGGCTCGGACAGATCTTCGTCCGCATGGGGGCCGACCTGCTGCCCGGCGGGTATGTGTCGGTGATGGCGCTCCTTGCGCTCGTCGCGTTACGGAAGTGGCCCGAGTCAGCGTTCCGCGCGCTCGACTGAGCCGCCTGTGCGGCATCCTCGCCACGCTCACGGATCGTCGAGGTCCAGCACGTCGTCGCCGTCGGCCCAGAGATCGCGCCTCACCTCGAGCAGCACCAGGCCCTCGCGACGAAGCGCCGACAGCACTCCGTTCAGGGCCGCCGAATCGGCAACCTGTGCCCGCAGTGTCGTGTCCAGGCTCGTGGCAACCGCCGAAATCCCCTCGAAGTGCTCGAGCACCGCGGGTGGGACCTCACCCTCGACCTGGATCTCGTAGGTAGCCCTCGGCATGCGGATCTCGTTTCACTCGGCGGCGCTGCGACAACCGTGCCGCCGCACCTCGCCGCCGACGTCACCCCGAGCGGGTGAGCACGTCAGGGCTGCTGACCAACACAGTGGTTGGATGTACCGCACCGGCGTGCGCCGCACGCACTGCGTCGCGCGCACCGCAACGACCAGGTCGAACAACCACCAAAGGAGGTCCGAACGTGAGTACGGAGTTGGCAGAGACGGGACCGATCGACTACATCGTGGTCGAGTTCCCGGGCAACAAGATGACCGGCGAGGCCTTTCCACTCTTGGTGGAGCTGGTCGATTCCGGAACGATAAGACTTCTGGACCTCGTCTTCGTGTTGCGTGACCTGGACGGCACGGTCACGGCGGCCGAGATTGCCGACCTCGACGGCGACGGCGAGCTCGATCTGGCCGTGTTCGAGGGCGCGTCGTCCGGCCTGTTGGACGACGACGACATCCAGGAGGCCGCCTCCGTCGTCGAACCAGGTAGCTCAGCGGCCGTCCTGGTCTACGAGAACACCTGGGCGGCGCCGTTCGCCTCCGCACTGCGCCGAGGCGGCGCGCAGCTGGTCGCCGGCGGCCGGATCCCGGTCCAGGCCATCCTGGCCGCACTCGATGCGGCCGAAGCGGCTGAGGCGGAGGATGACGCCGGCTGATCGGCAACGCCGCCTTCGGACACACACTCACCAATCCGAACGAACATCACCAATCCGATAGAAGGGAACTCCCATGCCAGGTCTCATCCGCGGCATCGCGCGAACGGCCGCGATCGCCGGCACCGCCACGGCGGTCTCCAACCGGGTATCTCGCCGTCAGCAGGGACGCTGGGCGGCAAAGGAGGAAGCTGCCGCGCCCGCGCCCGCGTACACAGCACCGCCCCCGGAGTACGCTGCACCGCCGCCCGCCTACGCCGATCCGGCACCGACGGTGACCATGGACGACAAGATCGCCCAGCTCAAGGAGCTGGCGGGTCTCAGGGACGCCGGTGTCTTGACCGGTGCCGAGTTCGAGCAGCAGAAGGCCGGAATCCTCGGCTCCTGATCCGGCACGCCGCCGAGGTGGCGCCAATCCAGCCATCGACCGGCCGGCGATCACGGTTCGCCGGCCGGTGGTGTCCAAGACACCAGCGATCGTGTTCGGGAAAGCGTCGCAGGCGACAAGGCTTCACGTCAGCGCGCCCGGGAGTCGCGGCGGAAGGTCGTGACCAAGATCACGACACTGACCAGGCTGACCCAAGCAGGAAAGAGCAGCGTCACCCAGAAGCTGACGCTCACCACGAACAGCAGGACCAAGGCCAAGACGTACGTTCCGAGGACCATCCAGCGCGGCATCAGTCCGGTCCTGAACCAGATCGTGCCGAGCGAGATCATGAACACGCCGGCCATCCGCAGCGCGTAGACGTTGCTGACCTGGAACATGACGTTTTGAGCGAACCCGACAATCTTTCCTTCCACCGGGTCGACGCTGCCCTGGGCCAGCGCGAGGATGCCGGTCGCAAAGGCCATCGCGACGAACAGCATCGCCAAGAACAACAGTCCGCTGCCGAACATCACCGAGGAGAAGAACCGATCCTCCAGATCGCCGAGCCGATCACGGATCACGCCGAGGAACCACAAGAAGGCAATCCCGGCCAGCGGCATCAGCATGGCTGCGAGGGCGAGCCTGCCCCCGATCCGGTCCAGATCGGGCACCGGGCCGTCCCCCGCGCGCGGCAGCGTGGTCCGGACCAGCACGAGGACGGTGCCGAACAGTGCCCCGAACAGCAGACCCGCGACCGCTGCGGCGCGCGGGGTCGCGAGCCGGCGGCCCACCTGATCGGGCAGGCGACCACTCATTCGAGCTCGATCATCGGCGTGGACGTCATCCGAGACCTCCCAGGTTCGCGTGAGTGCGGGCAGCCGAGCCGATCTCACCGTGGCTGCTGCGAACGCTGCTGGTATCCCCCGGGCCGGGTGAGGATCGGCAACCGGGGCCGACCCGCGTGGAGCATTCACCCGCTTCAGGTGAGGCGGCACGCCCCCGGCTGTCGGAGACTGATCGGCGAGGACCGACGGGGGGCGCGTGTAACCGTTCTTGATCGTTTCGTGCCGGTGCGATCGGCGTCAACCGCCGAGTAGTTCCTCGGGACGAACGACTCGACCGCCGCGCGAACCCGCCGCCCGTCCGATCGTGGCATATTTTTCGCACCCGCCCACAGCTGGAGGACAGATGACAGCCGACCGGCACGCCCGCACGATGTTGCCCATCCCGGACCGTCCCGCGCCTGGTCTGACGACATACGACGCGAAGGATCCGGAGACGTCCTATCCGCCCATCGAGCCGCTGCTTCCGCCGGAGGGCGCCCCGAACGTGGTGGTCATCTTGCTGGACGACGTCGGCTTCGGGGCGTCCAGCGCGTTCGGCGGGCCCTGCCGGACGCCTGCTGCGGAGCGGCTGGCCGCCGGCGGACTGAGCTACAACCGGTTCCACACAACGGCGTTGTGCGCCCCGACCCGGCAGGCACTCCTCACCGGGCGCAACCACCATTCCGTCGGGATGGGCAGTATCACCGAGACGGCCACGTCTGCCCCCGGGAACAGCTCCATGCGTCCGAACACCAAGGCCCCGCTGGCCATGACGCTGAAGCTGAACGGCTACTCGACTGCGCAGTTCGGCAAGTGCCATGAGGTGCCGGTCTGGCAAAGCTCGCCCATGGGCCCGTTCGATGCCTGGCCCTCAGGCGGTGGTGGTTTCGAGACCTTCTACGGCTTCATCGGCGGTGAGAACAATCAGTGGGACCCGGCGTTGTACGACGGCACGACCCCGGTAGAACCGCCGGCGACGCCGGAAGAGGGTTACCACCTCACCGAGGACCTGGCGGACCGCGCGATCAGCTGGGTGCGCCAGCAGAAGGCGCTGATGCCGGACAAGCCGTTCTTCGTCTACTTCGCGCCGGGTGCGACCCATGCTCCGCACCACGTTCCCAAGGAGTGGGCGGACCGTTACGCGGGCGAGTTCGACGACGGTTGGGACGCCCTCCGAGAGCGCACCTTCGCCAGGCAGAAGGAGCTGGGAATCATTCCGGCCGATGCCGAGCTGACCGTTCGGCACAGCGAGATCACTGCCTGGGCTGACATGCCGGAGGAGTTGAAGCCGGTGCTCGCCCGCGAGATGGAGGTGTACGCCGGTTTCCTGGAGCACACCGACCACCATGTCGGCCGCCTGATCGACACGCTGGCCGATCTGGAGATCCTCGACGACACGCTGCTCTACTACATCGTCGGCGACAACGGCGCGTCTGCCGAGGGCACGATGAACGGTGCCTTCAACGAGATGGCCAACTTCAACGGGATGGCCGCGCTGGAGACGCCGGAGTTCATGATCTCCAAGATGGACGAGTTCGGCTCCCCCAGCTCCTACAACCACTACTCGGTCGGCTGGGCCCACGCGATGTGCACGCCCTTCCAGTGGACCAAGCAGGTCGCCTCGCACTGGGGCGGCACACGCAACGGGACGATCGTGCACTGGCCGAACCGGATCACCGAGAGCGGCGGCCAACGTACGCAGTTCACCCACGTGATCGATCTGGCCCCGACTGTGCTGGAAGCGGCCGGTCTGCCGGAACCGACGATGGTCAACGGTGTGCAGCAGTCGCCGATGGAGGGCACCAGCATGCTCTACACCTTCAACGACGCCGACGCCACGGAGCGTCACGACCTGCAGTACTTCGAGATGTTCGCCAACCGTGGCATCTATCACAAGGGTTGGAGCGCGGTGACCAAGCACCGCACTCCGTGGGTGATGGTCGGCGGCGACCTCCCCGCCTTCGACGACGACGTGTGGGAGCTGTACGACCGTGCCGACTACAGCCAGGCACGCAACCTGGCGGCCGAGCAACCGGAGCTGTTGGCGAAGCTGCAGCGACTCTGGCTGATCGAGGCAACCAAGTACAACGTGCTGCCGATGGACGACCGCACCTCCGAACGGCTCGAACCGAGCGTGGCCGGTAGGCCGACGCTGATCCACGGCACGTCCCAGGTCTTCTTCTCAGGCATGGGCCGGCTCTCGGAGAACAGCGTGGTCAGCATCAAGAACAAGTCGTTCTCGGTGACAGCCGAAGTGATCGTGCCGAAGTCGGGCGCCGAAGGCGTGATCATCGCCCAAGGAGGTCGGTTCGGCGGGTGGAGCGTCTACGCCAAGGGCGGCAAGGCGAAGTTCGTCTACAACGTGCTCGGCATCCAGGAGTTCGCCACTGAAGCCACCGAACCGATACCGTCCGGGCGGCATCAGGTCCGGATGGAGTTCGCCTACGACGGAAACGGTCTGGCCAAGGGCGGGAACGTGACGCTGTACTACGACGGCACCGAGGTCGGTTCCGGTCGCGTTGGGGCCACCCAAGCGATGGTCTTCTCCGCCGACGAGACCACCGACATCGGGTACGAGTCCGGCACGCCGGTCACGCCCGATTACACCACGCACGGCAGCCGTTTCAAAGGCAAGATCAACTGGGTGCAGCTCGACGTCGGCACCGACGACAACGACCACTTCATCGATCCGGAGGAACGGCTCCGGATCGCCATGGCCCGACAATAGCCAGCTCGAACGACCGACCAGGGAGCCACGATGTCGACCTATCGGAAAGCTGCAACTCGGCTCGCCCAGCCGGTGACGTCGTGACAGCCACCGTGGTGTCCTCACCCGGGGTGATCTCGTCCAAGGACGGCCGCTCCTTCGGACTCAGGATCTCCACAGATCGCGGGATCAGGATCGGCGACTTCCTCACCTTCGCCGACGGCGCCGGGGAGCACCGCCTCGGCTTCGTCGAGGCGGTGGACGAGGTGACCGAGACGACCTCGTCGGCGTCGGGATCCATCCTGGGTGGACCCGAAGTGACGGAGCCGTTCCGTTCCAGCGTGGTCGAACGCGCCGGCTCAGACGTGGTCTCGGACTTCCTCGCCGACTCGGGCGCCTCGCTGCCGGTGGGGCAGGTGACGGCGTACCCGTCGATCTCTGCCGGGCTGGTGCCGACGAGGCTCAACCGGCATACCTTCTGGTGCGGGCAGTCGGGCTCCGGGAAGACCTACGCGCTCGGGCTGGCCCTGGAACAGATCCTGCTGAAGACGCGCCTGCCGATGGTGATCTTCGACCCGAACAGCGACTTCGTCCGCCTGAACGAGGCGCGTCCCGATGCCGACCCGGCCGCAGCGCGAGGACTCGGCGAGCGCGACATCCGTATTCTCCGCCCCGGCGCCGGACCGGACCCCTTGCGGATTCGGCTGCGGACCATGACTCCCCGCGCTCGCGCCGCCATCCTTCGGCTCGATCCGTTGTTGGACCGGGAGGAATACAACGCGATGCTGAGGCTCGACCCGGCGGTCGTCATCGAGGACCCGCACGATCTGCTCGCCTACCTGAACTCCAGCGAGCAACCCGGATCGTCCGCACTCGCCCAGCGACTGGAGAATCTCGGTGTCCTCGACTGGACGGTGTGGGCGCTGGATCGGCGGTGCGCGACAGAGGTGGTCGCCGAGCGCCCTGCGGCCACCGTCCTCGACCTCGGCGGCTGCGCTCATCACGAGGAGCAGCTGGCCGTGTCCTTGGCGGTCCTCAACGACTTGTGGAAGCGACGCGAGGAACGTCGGCCCGTTCTGCTGGTCATCGACGAAGCACACAACCTGTGCTCACCGGACCTGGAATCGCTCGCCGGCCGGGCAGTGCGGGATCAGATCATCCAGATCGCCGCCGAGGGAAGGAAGTTCGGGCTCTGGCTGCTCCTCTCCACGCAGCGACCATCCAAGGTGCACACCGGGATCGTGTCGCAGTGCGACAACCTGACCCTGATGCGGATGAACTCTCCCAATGATCTCGCCGAGCTCGGTGCCCTGTTCGGCTTCGTTCCACCTCAACTGCTGCGCCAGTCCGCCCGGTTCCGCCAGGGCGAGGCCCTGCTCGCCGGCGGCTTCGTGCCCACTCCAACCGTGGTGAAGGTCGGTGACCGGATCAGCATCGAGGGTGGCGTCGACGTGAGAGTGCCCATGCCTGGCGGAGCCACCACTACTGGAGCGCGGACAGCAGGCGCATGACGTTGTCGACGTAGCGCTGCGACCGTGGTCGCGCGACCCATTCGTCGAGCGTGAGCTCCCGGCACACCGAGCGGTAGTCGTCGGCGACAGCCTCGAGGTCGGCGACGAAGTCCGCCCCGGTGCCCATCAGCGAGATCTCGAAGTCCAGCCCGAACGAGCGGTAGTCCATGTTGCTCGACCCGATGATCCCGACTACGTCGTCGACGGTGAAGTGCTTCGCGTGCAGCACGGCCGGTTTGGGGTACAGGTAGATGCGGACCCCGGCCTCGAGCAGCGCCCGATAGAACGACGCCTGGGCGTGCCCGACCATGAACTGATCGGCCTCCTCGCAGACGAACAACTCGACTGCCACTCCGCGATAGGCGGCGGTCGTGATCGCGTCCATCAACGACTCGTCCGGGACGAAGTAAGGACTCGTCAAGGACAGCTTGTTTTGAGCGCGGTAGACGAGCGCGGTGAACAGGCGCAGGTTCGGCATGGTCAGGTAGCCCGGCCCCGACGGGATCAGCTGCATCGCCTCGCCGCCGGCGACATGGCCGCCGGTCGGCACCTGCTCGTCCGCGAGTCGTTCCCCGGTTTCGATGTACCAGTCGAGGGCGAACACCATCTCGAGTGAGGTGACGATCTCGCCGGTGAGCTTGATGTTCAGGTCCTTCCACTCGCGCCCGATCTCGATGTTGGCCGGCAGGAGGTAGCTGGGGGCGATCAAGTTCTGCGAGCCCATGAATCCGGTGGAGCTGTCGATGACCAGCAGCTTGCGGTGGTTGCGAAGGTCCGGGCGGCGCCACTCACCCTTCAGCGGCTTGATCGGGAGCATCTGATGCCATTCGATGCCGGCGGCGGTGAGCCGCTCGTTCATCTGTTTGAAGCCGGGATAGCGCTTGGTGGCGACGTGGTCGTACAGCACCCGGACGCGCACCCCCCGGGCGGCGGCGTTCACCAGGGCCTTGAAGAACTCGTCGGTGACCTCGTCGTCCCAGGCCATGATGAAGAACTCGGCATGCACCCGTTCCTTGGCCAGGTTGATGGCTTCGGTCATCTGCCCGATCGCGGCGCGGTAGTCACCGTTCAGACCGTGACTGATGCCCAGAGCGCCGGGCAGCGCCGTGAGTCGGCGGTTCAGCGTCACCATGCCCTCGACGCCGTGCGGCACCAGCGCTCCGGATGGGACATCCGGCACGTCGGCCATCCGCTCGATGACCAGCTGGTCGGCTTGGGCCTGGACCTTGGCCCGGCGGCCGCGGACGAACGGGCTACCGATCAAGAGGAAGATCACGACGCCCAACAGGGGCAGGAAGAAGATCAGCAGCAGCCAGGCCAGCGATGACGAGGGTCTGCGGTTGCTGGGCACGGTACCCAGGGCCACGATCTTGATCACGAGCTCGACGAGGTAGAGCCACAGCGGCACCCAGATCAACGACGTCATCGCAGGCTCTCCGCTCAGTCGACCGTCGACCCGACGGACTGCGGAGACGACCGCGTAACCATGACAGCCCCCGACCGTTTCCGGCTCACCCATCGAGGGTGACGCACCACCTGGGAGGATGGTGCCATGACCTCCAAACGCGTCCTCTTCGTCGGCGGGAGCGGCGTGATCAGCACCGCGTGCGTACGGTTGGCGGTAGACCGCGGTCACGCCGTCACGGTCTTGAACCGTGGATGCTCCAGTGTGCGAGCGCTGCCTGCCGACGTGGAGACGCTGCACGCTGACGCGACGGACGGCTCGGCGGTCGATGCCATCCTGGGGATCCGCGAGTTCGATGTGGTGGCCCAATTTCGAGCCTTCACAGCTGACCACGTGGTCGCCGACATCGCCCGGTTCAGCGGCCGCACCGGACAGTACGTCTTCATCAGCTCGGCTTCGGCCTACCAGAAGCCGCCACAGCGCTTGCCGGTGACCGAGTCGACGCCGTTGCGCAACCCGTACTGGCAGTACTCGCGCGACAAGATCGCCTGCGAGGACGCCCTAGTCGCCGCGCATCGCGACACGAACTTCCCGGCGACCATCGTGCGGCCGTCGCACACCTACGACAAGACGCTCATCCCCACCATCGGGGGCTGGACCGACGTCGCCCGGATGCGGTCCGGAAAGCCCGTCGTGGTGCACGGCGACGGCACCTCCCAGTGGACGCTGACCCACTCCGACGACTTCGCGGTCGCCTTCGTCGGACTGCTCGGACATCCCGCCGCGGTCGGCGACTCGTTCAGCATCACCGGCAGCCACGCGCCTACCTGGAATCAGATCTACGGCTGGCTCGCGGCGGCGGCCGGCACGAGTCCCGAGCTGGTACACGTCGCGTCCGAGTCGATTGCCGCGGTCCTGCCCGAACACGGCGACGGACTGATCGGGGACAAGTCGCACTCGATGGTGTTCGACTGCTCCAAGGTCTCCGCCCTCGTGCCAAACTTCCGGACCACCATCTCCTACGACGAAGCGGCTCACGAGCAGGTGGCGTGGTTCGACAGCCATCCCGAGCAACAGCGGATCGATCCCGAGCTCGATGCCGCTTTCGACCGGCTGATCGGGGCGGCCCGCGCGTTCGGGCGCTGAGGGTACGACGTCAAGAGCCGGGGCGAGAGCTCGCCCCATCGGAGTGTCGGTTCTCGGCAGCGTGTCAGTTCTCGGCGGCCCGTCAGATTCGGCTGCGCCGATCGAGCCGGCTGCCCGGAGTGTCGTCGGGTCAACGCGCTTCCGGCCTTGCGGTGCGCCCATACGATGTAGGTGCTCGTGGCACACGGCGCTGCGGAGGGAGGCCTTCGATGAAGCGGGTCAGCCGTCGCACGGTGCTGTTGGGCCTCGTCGGAATCGGGGCCGCAGCCGGCGTCGGGGTCGGATTCGCCGCCTCGCAGTCCAAGCCTGCCACCGGCCCGGCATCGACGACGGGCTCCGCCCCCAGCCCGACCCCGAGCGCGATCCCCGGCCCCTCATCGAGCGCGCCGCCTCCGGTCGACACCCGACCGCGGTGGCCGCTGACCGGCAAGCTGGTGAAGCCGACGGGCAAGACCCGGCATGCCGCCGTCGCGGTGAAGGTGCCCGACAACCAGCAGGAGCATCCGCAGCGCGGCATCGACAAGGCCGACATCGTCTTCGTCGAGCTCGAGGGCTACCAGGATTCGCGGGGCTACAGCTCGACCCGGCTCGTCGCGGTGTTCCACTCCCGGATGGCCGAGAGCGTCGAGCCGGTGCGCTCGATCCGACCGGTCGACATCGCGCTGTTGAGCCCGATCAACGCGGTGATCGGCAACACCGGTGCGGCCCCGTGGGTGATCGACTACGTCAAGCACTACCGAGCGCATCTCGAAGGCATGCTGTCGTACATGAACACCCGCGGCACTGGATCGTACGGCACCGATCCGTCGCGCGTGTACAGCTACAACGGTCAGACCTACTACGACCGCGCCACCGTCTGCCATCCGGCGGTCCTCGCTCGTCAGACCAAGAGGTTCCGGTCAGGACCGCCGGAGCCCTACTTTCCCTTCGCATCGACGCCCGAGGAGGTCAGCGCCGCCCGGGGCACGAAGGCCGGGTCGCTCAAGGTTCCCTACAAGGGCGACGGCTACTTCATGTCCTACGGCTACGACAAGTCGACGAAGCGTTACCGACGCAGCATGCCGTGGGGCCCGCACGTGATGGCCGACGGCACCCGGATCACGACCGACAACATACTGGTGATCAAGGCGAAGCAGCACTACGGCAAGATCTATCCCGGTGTCGGACATGCCGAACCGTTGCAGGACATCGTCGACACCTCGGGCACCTTCCACTACTTCAACCGCGGCCGCTACGTCACCGGCACCTGGCGCAAGGGCAAGGTCTTCGAGCCATTCCAGTTCACCCTCGCCGACGGCAGCCCGTTCAAGATGGCACCCGGCCAGACGTTCGTCGAGCTACCCGACACCCTTGCCAAGCTGCGCATCGAGGCCTGAACCACCGCGTTGCACCGACCCGGCTTCGACCTCGCCCCCTGCCCTGGCCCGGTGGCCCGGCACTGACTCGGACGGGTCGCCGATGGGTGGGGCGGGGAGCTTGACGAGCAGCCGGTAGATCGAGCGGATCAGCCGCGAGGGCACGTAACGGTGGCGCTCCTCGTGCCAGACGCGTGCCCGTGGGTGCGGCCGCACGGTGCGCAGTACTCGCTGGATGCTCTTGGTCGGGTGATAGAACCCGGCCGGCTCGCGGTGGTACAACTCGATCCGGCACAGGTGCTTGGTGCTGACGAATCCATACTGATCGGGGCTCACCAGCCGGATCGGGGCGCCGTGCTCGGGGGTGAGTGGGTCGCCATCGAGACGATCGGCGAGCAGCACGTCGTCGGCCAGTGCGTCTTCCACGGTGGCGATCGAGCGGTAGCCGTCGGCCCCCACGAAGACCAGGTAGCCTACCCGGGCCTCGGGGGCGAGTGCCGGCTCGATGATCAGGCGGTACAGGTCTGCCAACGCCACCCCCTGCCAGCGCAGTCCGACGGCCGACCAGCCGGCCACGCAATGCAGGTCGGCAACGATCTCCCGCCTGGGCAGATCCGCGAGGTC
>JBBSQJ010000062.1:0-19641 GCA_038257965.1 Propionibacteriales bacterium | reverse complement strand
GAGGTCACCTTCTGCGGCCGGTTGCTGGCGTCGTAGCCCAACGTCTCGGTCCGGCCGGAGGCGTCGCTGATCTTGTCCAGCGCGTACGTCCCGTTGCCGAGCGAGGTGCCGAACGAGTACGTCGTCGCACTCTTGTCGACCAGCTTGAAGCCCGCGTTTGCGCCGAGTGAGGAGAAGGTCGAGTAGCGGCCGGGGGCCGGGGAGTACGAGCCGTCCGCGTTCCGTCCGAAGCCGATCTCCCGGCCGTCGGGATAGGTGACCAGCGCGCCGACCTCGGCACCGGCGGCGTTCTTGGTGACCACCGCCTTGGCGTCGTACAGGCTCGACCAGCCGCCACCGAAAGCGCCGGCCGCGCGGGGGTCGTTGCTGTTTGTTGTAGCTGCGGTCCACGCTGAGCGACGGGCCGACGGTGGAGATGTCGATGTCGCTGTCGTCGTTGGTGTGGTTGCCGGCGTTCGGCTCGAAACCGTGCTCGCCGGTGTTCGAGGACAACTCGCTGGTCAGGGCCGGCTGCGGCACGGACACATTGAGTACGAACTTCTGCGGATTCACCGAGCTCGCCTTGCCGTCCTTCGTGGTCGCCGCCCACTGGTATCGCTTGCCCCAGGCGAGCTTGCCGGCCGGAACCGTCCAGTGCGGGATGGCGATGTCACCCGACGACACCACCGCGGTCGTCCCGGCCTCGTTGTAGACGGTGAAGTTGTAGCTCACCGCGGCGCTGGGGAACCTGTCCGCGTCGTGGCCGTAGGCCAACAGTTCGGGCGTGAGCGTCTGCACCGAGTAGTTGCTGTAGGGGTACTGCGAGTCCACCTGAGGTGCCACGTTCGGCGTGTAGGTCACCGACAGCGTCGGCTGGTGCCCCGACACCGAGCCGTTGGCGAAGATCTTCCAGTAGTCGCTGTTGGTCTCACTCGCCGTCATCCCCAGACCGAAGTTGGTCGACGGTGAATAGATCCAGCTGTTCAGCAGCGCCACACCGTCGGTGTTGAATGCGGTCGTCACGTTGCCGCCGACCTTGTTCGACAGCGAGTAGTTGTTGCACGACGCGGCCGGCGACTTGCCGGTCCAGGCGCCGACCTTGGTCGACAGCGTCGGACCGGGCGACTTCAAGGTGCTCGCGCTCCAGGCCGACGTCACCTTCTTCACGTCCAGTGAGGTCGTCTTCGAACATCCGTCCGGCGACGACCAGATCGCGAACGTCGTCAGCGACGCGGCTGTCACCCGCTGGTTGACGAACTGGGTCGCGAAGTCCTTGAACGCCAGATAGCTGCGGGCAACATGCTTCTTGCCGTCGTCGTCCCAGAAGCCGGTCCGCAGCTCGTCGGTGTGCGATTTGACCGGGTTGGTCTCGTAATAGCCCCAGGACGACAACTTTGCCACGGTCGGGTCGACGTAGACCGGGAACACCCGGGCGGGGTCGGTCAGCCAGTCCTGGTCGAGGGTGATCTTCAGCACCGGCCGCTTGCCCGACGTGTCCAGGTCATAGCGCACCGAAGTCTCGGCAGGACCGGCCTCGCCGCCAATCGCGGAATCCCGGGCATAACCGGCCGGGATCTCGGCGGTGGCCTTGCCCGCCTTGTTCCGCAACTCGATCGAGCCGTCATCGGCCTTCCGGGCGGTGAGCCCCTTCAGCTTCAGCGGGAAGGACCACGACGTGCCCACCTCGGGCGACTGAAGGACAATGGTCTCCTTGACGCCGTTGGTCAACGGCTGCTCGACCAGATCCACCCGATCCTGTACGCCGGTGAAGACCGCCCGATCCTGGTCGACCTTCGCCGAAACAGCGGCGGCGCCGTCCATCCCGAACGACACGCTGTGCTCGTCGTCCACCGCCAGACTGACCAGCGCGGGATTATCGGCGGACCGGCCGATCTCGATGGCCAGACCGTGCGCCTTCGGCGTCAAAGGCTCGCCGGCCCCGCCGACCAGTGAGGTCTGGATCGGGCGCCACTCACCCTTGACGTCGAGGTAGTTCGCGGGGCCCTGGTGGATCATTGCCGTCCGCGAACCGTCGGCATTCTCGTAGACGTCGGTCGTCTCCGTGGACTCCGAGGCCAGCCGCTCGCTAGTCGCCGCATCGAACACTCCCGACTCCGACGACGGCGTGGATCGTCCAGCCTGCGTTGCTCTGGTCGCCACCGTCGGCGCCTCGTACTCGCCCAGCTCGCCTTTGCCCTTGCCCAGCGCGCGGCCCTGGCCACCATTGGCGCGGGTGTCAGCGGCACCGACCTGTCCCTGCGGAGTTCCGGCATGGCCGGACTGCTGCTCCGGTACGTCCTTGCCGTCCGCCAGCGCCTGGCCGATGAACCAGCTCCGCACCCAGTCCCACGCCGAGTGCCGGCTCGGCGGCGGAGCCACCGCGATCGGCAGGAACAACGAACCGAACAGCGCCAGGCACAGCGACCAGATCAGGACGCGGCGAAAACGCGCAGGGTGCGACGGCACGACAAGACCTCCGAGGGCAGCAAAGGTTGTCAACCGCTGGTGACGGGTGTTGAGCGCTGCCCGAGTCCTGCTCGCCGAAGCATCTCAGCCGGTGGTGCGGGAACAGTAACCCAAAACTGTGTATCTCGTAAAGACTTGCTAACTATTCAGTGTTCGACGGCGCGCTGCCGTGACGGACCGCCCGCATGGGCCGCCCGTCGCTCAGGCGAGGGCCTTGCTCAGCGTCCCGAAATGGCGACCGGCATGCAGCATCTGGGGCAGTTCTCTGGCCAAGCCCTCCGCGGTTCTGCCGCCGGGTTGGTTGAAGTGGGCCAACGTGATGCTCTTGCTGCGCGCCCTGGCGAAGTTCTTGGCCACCACCGACGTGCTCGCGGTGGCGCCATAGTCGGCGTTGATGCTGAAGTTGACCACCCTGACGCCCAGCCGTTTGGCGAAGGCCACGCCGACGTCGTCGACCCACGCCGTTCCCGGCCGATACCAGCGCGGTCGGTGACCGGTCAGTTCTGCGACGGCGTCCAGGCCGCGCACGATCTCGTCGTAGGCCTGGCCGGCACTGCGGGTGCCGGAGATGCCGTAGGCCGACTGACCGCGCACGGTCAGCGGACGGTGGTGCCAGCCGTGGTTGCCGATCTCGAACAGCGGGTCCGCGGCCAGGTCGGCGGCAAGGCTGCGATGCGCCTCGATCCAGCGTGAGTTCAAGAACAAGGTGGCCGGCACCCTGTGCTTGCGCAAGGTCGTGATCAGGCTCTTGTCGTAGTGACTGCCCCGCGGTCCGCCGCAGGCGTCGAAGGTCAGCGCCACTCGGTGCTTGCCGTGGGTGATCACCCCCGGCAAGAACATGCCGAACTTCTTCGGCTTCCGGCCCTTGAACTCGGCCACGATGCCTGCCCTGGTGGGGAGCGCGGCGCTCTTCGCGGCCGCCGCCGTCACGGTCCCCTCGGCCACGCCCGTGTCCGCGGCCAGGGACTCGAGCCCGGTCGCCCCAGCCTGGACGGTGCCGATCCCGGTGATGATCATGGCTCCGGCTGAGACCAGGAACCCGCGACGGGACCACCTGAAGGCGGCGGGAATCTCCTGGTCGGCACCGGCATCGACGGTCTGCTCAGACACTGCGCGCCTCACTGTTCCGGCAAGTCAGCCGGAACGTCCGGCGTGGTCGCCCGCTCATGCTAGAGGTCGGTGAGACTTTTTTCCAGAGTCCGTGGCAAAGCCGAGGTGCGGTCCGCCGGCCGCTCGATTTCCGCGAGCCGACCACCCCTGCTCAGTCGAGGTCGCAGAACAGTTCGACCTTCTGCCGGGGGCCGGAAACGATCAGCACCTCCTCCCCGTCGATCAGCGTCTCCGGGGTGGCGTGCTGGAACCCCTCACCCTTGCGCTTGACACCGACCACGGTCACGCCGAACCTCTCCCGCGGGCGGGACTGGCCCAGCGGCACTCCGCGCACACAATGGGGTGCGTCGGTCTTGGCTATCGCATAGCCGTCCTCGAACTCGATGTAGTCGAGCATGGTGCCTCGGACCAGGTGCGCGACCCGCCGGCCCATGTCGTGCTCGGGGCGGACGACGTGGTGCACGCCGATCTGGTGGAGAATCCGGGCGTGGGAGTGGCTGATGGCCTTCGCCCACACGTTCGGCACCTTCAAGGTGAGCAGCACCGACGCGGTCAGGATGCTGGCCTGAAGGTTGCTGCCGACACCCACCACCCCGTGCTGGAACTCGTGCACCGACAGCTGTCGCATGGCCTCCTCGTCGGTGGCGTCGGCCTGCACCACATGGGTCAGCTGGCCCGCCAGCGACTGGACCACTTTGGCGTCGGTGTCGATGCCGAGCACCTCGCTGTCCTGCTCGGCGAGTTCCACCGCGAGCGACATGCCGAACCGGCCCAGTCCGATGACCACGACCCCGCCGGACCGATTGATTTTCCGGTTAGCCAATGAGGGGCCGTCCTTCCGGTAGCTGGTACAGCCGCTGGCGGTCACGCAGGGCCAGTGCCGAGACGAGCGTAATGGGCCCGAGCCGGCCGAGGAACATCAAGAAGATGAGCAGCAGCTCGCCCGACCGCGGCAGGAACGGCGTGATGCCGGTCGACAGGCCGACGGTGGCGAATGCCGACGTGGTCTCGTACAACACCTGGGCCAGCGGGAACTTGGTCAGCTCCACCAGCAACAGGCTGGAGACGACGACGGCAGCGATCGAGAGCAGCGCGACCGACAGCGCCTGCCGCTGAACCCGCGCGCTGATCTGTCGATCGAACGCGTTCACCGCGCTCTCTCCGCGGACCTCGGCCACGATGGCGAACAGCAACACCACGAAGGTGGTGACCTTGATCCCGCCGGCGGTGCTGCCCGATCCGCCGCCGATGAACATCAAGATGATCGTTCCCAGCCAGGTGCCCTCGTTCAGGTGGGCGATGTCGAGGCTGTTGAACCCCGCGGTGCGCGGCATCACGGCCTGGAAGAAGCCGGCGAGCAGCTTGCCTCCGGGAGACATCGGCCCCAACGTCGCTTCGTTGGTCCACTCGTTGACGCTCACGAATGCCGACCCGACCACCAGCAGCAGAACGGTCATCGTGACCGTCAGCTTGGTGTGCACGCTCCAGCGGCGCGGCCGCCGGAAGTTGCGGCGCAACTCGAACAGGACCGGAAAACCGATGCCGCCGATGATCACCGCCACCGCGATCGGCAGACAGATCCACGGATCGTCCACGAAGCGGACCAGGTTGTCGGGAAACAGCGCGAAACCGGCGTTGTTGAACGAGGAGACGGAGTGGAACACACCGAGCCAACCGGCCCTGCCGATCGGTTCGCCATAACGGAAGTGGAACCGGGCGGTCAGCATCACCGCGAGGATCGCCTCCACGGTGACTGCGACCTTGACGATGCCCAACAGCACCGCCCGGATATCCCCCAGGCCGAGCGACCTCGACTCGGTCGCCACACTCAGCCGCGACTTCAACCCCATCCGGTGCGAGACCAGCAGACCGAGCAGCGACGCCAGGGCCATGATGCCGAACCCGCCCACCTGGATCAGTCCCAAGATCACGACCTGCCCGAACATCGACCAGTGCCGCGCGGTGTCGACC
The DNA here is from genome assembly GCA_038257965.1 of Propionibacteriales bacterium. Taxonomy (GTDB): domain Bacteria; phylum Actinomycetota; class Actinomycetes; order Propionibacteriales; family Propionibacteriaceae; genus Microlunatus. The sequence goes on along the minus strand of JBBSQJ010000062.1, from coordinate 14,115 downwards.
GTGGTCAGCCCGGTGACGCAGACGGCGCTGGTGGCGGTGAACAACGCCGTCACGATATGGGTGCTCGTGCCGTCCCGAGAAGAGATCGGCAGCATCAACAGCACGCTGCCGGTCGTGACACCGCCAGCGAACGCCACCACAACTCCGCGGGCGGGATGACCCGCCAGCGGATGGCGAAACGCACCGAGCAGGCCACCGGGCACGTCGATCAGGACCCTCCCGTAGGGGGCGTCGATCGTAGCCTCCGCACGACGCCAGGGCGAGTCTCCTCGGACCACCGCTGACGCATGGGTCCAGTGCTATCACGCAGAAAGGTCGTGGCCGACATCGGCAGGAGCCGTGTCCGCCGAGCAGGACCGATGATGATCCGCGGCCGGTCCACGTCGTCGTCAGTACGATCCAGGATTCCAATCGGCTCGACGTGGATGCACGCCTGAAACGCCCGCAGGTGCAGGCGCCGAAACAGCCCGGCCGGCTCGCCTTGAGTGGAGCCCGAAAGCCACACCTCAGGGACGGTCCAGATCGGCCAAATCCGCCAGATCGGCCAGATCGGCCAGATCGGCCAGGGTGACCGGTGCACAGAGCGGTCGTTTCGCTATGGATCGGAGCGTGTCGGCGGTCAGGTCGTCGCCGTACACCGCGGCAAGCGTCGCCGTGGCGAAACCGCACACCCGGCCCTGGCACCAGCCCATGCCGGTCCGACTCATCAGCTTCATCGAGCGGGCGTCATCGGCGCCGAGCACGTCGCAGGCGTGGCGGACGTCGCCGTAGGTCACCTCCTCGCACCGGCAGACGATCGTCGCGTCGGTGAGCCACTCGTGCCACAGGCGCGGCACGGGGTGCGCCCGATGCATCGCCATCGCGAAGGCCCGCGACCTGGCGATCCGTCGCCTCAACCGGCGTTCCCCGGCACCCCTCGCGGTGGGACGGCCGCGATCGGCGGCGGCGGTCAGTCCGGCCAGCGTTCCTTCACAGACAGCCATCACGGCTCCACCGACACCGGTCACTTCCCCTGCCGCGTACACACGCTGGACGCTGGTGCGTTGACTGTCGTCGACGACAGCGATCAGCGATCCGTCCACGTCGGTCCGGGTCTCCGCGCCGAGTGCCACCACCAGTTCCAGCGAAGGGGTGAAACCCCACCCCAGCGCGACGAGATCGACGGCGATGTCACGCTCCGTGCCGTGCTTCACCCGCCCTTCCGGGTCGACAGCGGCGATGGTGACGGAGCGGACCTCGTCCTCACCGTGTACGGCCGAGATCACGGTTCGTGTCCAGTAGGGGACGCGGTGCTTGATCAACGTGGCGGCGTAGCCGGCGGCGTCGACCGCCTTGGCAGGGACCTGGATCGCACCGCTAACGTGCGGAAGCCACGACGTGAGGGCGTTGGCCTCGCAGATGCCGACCACGTCGACACCGGCCTCGGCAAGGCTGGTCGCGACGGGAAGGAGGAAGGGCCCGGTGCCGGCCACGACGACCCGCCGGCCCGCGACCGTTTGGTACGCCTCGAGCATTGCCTGCACCCCGCCGGCAGCCATGACCCCGAGAAGGTCCCAGCCCTGCACCGGGAGCTGGCGGTCATAGCCGCCCGGACACAAGATCAACGAGCCGGCCCGGATCGCGCTCGGGCGGCGGGTCCTGTCGTCGACATCGCCGGCGCCGGTCAGGCGCAGGACGAACGGCGAGGACTGCGGGTCGGCGCCGGACGGGTCCGGCCGTTCGACGAACCAGACCTGGGTAGCCGGTTGGTAGTCCAGTCCTGCGTGGCGACGGGCGCGGTCGAAGCGGCTGCGCAGATCGGTGTAGGTGTTCTGGTCGTGATGCCGGTCGGGACCGGACTCGACGACCGCTCCCTCGTCCGGATGGCGCCAGAACTGCCCGCCTGGCTGGCGACCGTTGTCGACGACCGCGACTCTCAGTCCGGACTCGGCCACCGTGACAGCGGCGGCGAGTCCGGCCGGCCCGGCACCGATGACGGCGACGTCGACGACCGAAAGACCGACGGCCGCCGCTTCGGTCGCGGTCGCGGTCACCCCGTCATCGGGTCGGGCGCTATCCATCGAGAGCCTCCTTCGTCTCCACGGGCACCGTGCTGACCCGCATGCCGGGTCGTGCGGCGGTCAGGCAGGCCCGTTGGTTCGGCCGGCCGTCGATGGTGAGCAGGCAGTCATAGCAGATGCCGATACCGCAGAACAATCCGCGAGGACGCCCGTTCTTGCGCGTAGTGCGCCAGGCGCGGATCCCGGCGCTGACGAGCACCGCGCCCACACTCTGGCCCGCGCGTAGCGGAATCGCACGTCCGTCGACCACGATCACGGCACCTTCGTCGATGTGCTCGGCGTCCGTGGCTCGGGGACTCATCCGGGACACCGCCCGTCGTCTGCGGGGTCGTCGAAACGCTCGGGGCGGAAGGGAGACAGGTCCAGGTCGGTCGCCTGATCGAGGAGTGCCTGGGTCAGCAACTTGGCCGTGCCCGCGGACAGGCCGATGCCGGCGCCCTCGTGACCGCTGGCGTGCCACAGTCCCGGGGCTCGGGAGTCATGGCCGATGACGGGCAGGTGATCGGGACAGTACGGCCGGAAACCGAGATAGCTGCGGATCACCTTCACCGAGGCCAAGACAGGGAACAGCGCAGCGGCTTGGGCCGCCAGCCTGCCGAGTACGGGCAGCGAGACCCTGCGGTCGAAGCCGACCCGTTCGCGCGAGGAACCGATCAGCACCGTGCCGCTGGCCGTCCCTTCCACGACGGGAGACGTCTGCAGGCCTTCCTCGGAGCTGAGCACGTTCGCGACGTACTCACCGGCGTAGACCTTGTGACGGATGGTCGGCGGAAGGGGCTCGGTGACCAGCACGAAACCGCGCCGGGGCAGGATCGGCAGCCTCGCTCCGGCGAGAGCCGCCACGGCTCCCGACCACGTGCCGGCGGCGTTGACGACAGCGGCGGAGCTGATGTTCCCGGCCGTGGTCCGGACGCCGGTGACCCGGTCCCCGTCGCGGAGGAGGCCGGTGACCCCGGTGCGGGTCTGCACCACGGCGCCGCGTTCTCGAGCGAGCCGGAGCAGCTGGGCGGTCATCAGCATGGGCTGGACCTGCGCGTCCTGCGGGTAGTACGCACCGGCTCGCAGGTGAGGTGAGATGTGTGGCTCGTAGTCGCGCAGCTCGCTGCCCTCCAGATCGGTCACCTCGATCCCAGCGTGACGTTGCCGGGTGGTCAGACCGGTGAGCGCCGCGGCACCGGTCTCGGTGGCCGCGACCACCAGACCACCCTTGGCGTCGAACTCCCACCGGGACCGGTGCTCGGCGAGGTCGTGCGCGAAGACTTCATGGGAGTACAGCGCCAGGTCGAGCTCTGGCCCGGCCTCCTTGTCCGAGACCAGGAGATTGCCTTCGCACGCGCTGGTGGTTCCGCCGGCGATCGTTCCGCGCTCGACGACATGGACCCGCAGGCCTTGTCGGGCAGCAAAGTAGGCGCATGCCGCCCCTACCGCACCGGCACCGACGACAACTACGTCTGCGGTCTGGATCAAAGCAGGAAGCCCGCCGGGAACGGATCGGTCGGGTCCAGCATGTACTGGGCGGTGCCGGTGACCCAGGCTCGACCGGTGACCCGGGGGATGACCCCGGAGAGGTCGCCGACAGTGGTGGTCTCGGCGATCCGACCCGTGAACCGTGAGCCGATGAACGACTCGTTGACGAACTCCTGTCCCACGCTCAGCTCGCCTCGAGCATGCAACTGGGACATCCGAGCGCCCGTGCCGGTGCCACACGGTGAGCGGTCGAACCAGCCTGGGTAGATCGCCATGGCGTGCCGTGAGTGCTGCGCGGTGGAGCCAGGCGCTTTCAGGTACACGTGGTGGCAGCCGGCGATGTCGGGTCGCGTCGGATGCACCGGGGGGTTCTGGCGGTTGACGGCGTCCATGATCGACAACCCGGCGGCGAGCAACGCGTCCTTCGCCGCCCGGTCGAACGGGAGGCCGAGCGCGTCGAGGTCGACGATCGCGTAGAAGTTCCCGCCGTACGCGATGTCGTAACGCACCTGGCCGAACCCGGGCACGTCGACCACCTGATCCAAGGCAAGACAGAACGACGGCACCATGGTGAGGGTCACCGACCGCGCGCTGCCGTCCTCGACGGCGACCTCGGCGACGACGAGCCCGGCGGGGGTGTCGAGTCTGATCGTGGTCACCGGCTCCACAACCGGCACCATCCCGGTCTCCACGAGCACGGTTGCGGTCCCCATCGTGCCGTGGCCGCACATCGGCAACAGTCCGGACACCTCGATGAACAGCACGCCGTAGTCGGCCTCGGGCCTGGTCGGCGGTTGCAGTATGGCGCCGCTCATCGAGCCGTGCCCGCGCGGCTCGTACATCAAGAGCGTGCGCAGATCGTCTGAGTTCTCGATGAACCACTGCCGCCGCTCGGCCATGGTGGCGCCGGGGATGACGCCGACACCGCCGGTGACGACCCGCGTCGGCATTCCCTCGGTGTGGGAGTCGACCGCGCTGATCATCCGGCTCGCATGCATTGCTCACCTCTCGCGTTGATGTGACCCGAGTATGTCGGGACAGCTCTTCAGATGCCACCGCCCGCGGACTCGCGCCGACCCGGTCGGCCCGCGGCATCCTGGTCGCGGGCTCTGGCATAGATGTGGCCGGCCACGATGATGTCCTCCCACGCCATCCCGACCCCGGAGTACAGGGCGGGATGGCCGGGGCGTCGGACCAACCCGCCACGGACCAGCTCGGCGAGGTTGGTCAGCGGCACCTGTGCCCACTCCTCGACGCTGCGCGCCGGGATCAGGTTGCCTCCTTCGCGCATGGCGGACGCTCGGCCCTCGACGACGACATCGGATCGCAACGCCAGTGCGGCCGGCACCTCGCGCCGGTCCAGACCGTGCGACCCGACGGCACAGACGACCGCGTCCGGAGCCACGTGCCGATCGTCCAACACGGGCTCCGACGACGATGTCACACACACGATCACGTCGGCGGCTGGCAGGTCTGCATGATCACCGCCACGAACCCGGAACGGCGCTCCGCGCAGGGACTCGACCAGCTGGGCCGATGATCCCGGTCGACGGCCGATCACCACCACCTCCTCCACCCGGACAGCCGTGGTGATCGCCGAGATGTGCCGGACAGCCTGGGGTCCGGTGCCCAGCACTGCCAACCGGTGCATCGCCGCCGCCGCTTCGGGCGTGCCGTTGCCACCGGCAGCCAGGATGTGACGGACCGCCAGCGCGGTGGTCGCCGGGGTTCGTGCCAGGGTCAGCTCGGCGGCGTCCATCAGCGCCAGCGGACGGAGGTGCCCGGCGTCGAACAACGCATACACGCCCTGGATCTTGGGCTGGCCGGAGGCGGGATTGTCCGGTGCGATGCTGACCAACTTGACGCCGGCAAAGGCGCCGGCCTCCGTCGGCATCATCAAGAACTCGCCGGCGCGGAGATCGCTGAACAGCCGCGGGCTGTCGCTCTCCGGATCCACCGAGCCCTCCCGCAGAGCGCGCTCCAGGACCTCGACACACTCCTGGACCGAGACCAGGTGAGCTAGTTCAGGGCCGCTCAGGTAGGCAAGGCGATGACTCATCACGGCCCTCTTCCTCGACCCCCACGGGCCGGGTCTACCGGTAGCCCTTGGCCAGGGCCGCCTCGGTGTCCTTGATCACTTGGGCGCGGATCCCCTCTGGCAGCGGTGACCGCGGCGGCCGGCAGATGCCGCCCTTTCGGCCTGCCACGTCCATCGACAACTTGATCGCCTGCACGAACTCGGTCTTGGAGTCCCAGCGCAGCAGCGAGTGCAGATCGCGGTAGACGGGTAACGCCTTCTCGAGGTCGGCGGTGTTTCCGGAGGTCGACAGGGTGTACAGCTCCCGACACGTCTCCGGCAGCGCGTTCGGGTAGCCGGCCACCCAGCCCACGGCCCCGGCCAGGCCGAGCTCGACGAGGACGTCATCCGCGCCGATCAGCAGATCGAGCTCCGGAGCGACCTCACGGATCTCGTACGCACGTCGCACGTCGCCGGTGAACTCCTTCACCGCGACGATGTAGCCCAGCTCGTGCAGCTCGGCGAGCAGCTTCGGCGACAGATCGACCTTGGTGTCGAGCGGGTTGTTGTACGCCACGATCGGCAGTCCGACCTTCGCCACCTCCCGATAGTGGTTGATCACTGCTTCGCGATCGGCGCGGTACGTGTTCGGCGGCAGCTGCAAGACGGACTCAGCGCCTGCCTCGGCGGCCTGCTCGACCCAGCGAACCGACTGCAACGTGCCGTACGCGCCGGCCCCGGCCATCACCGCGAAGCCCTCCGGGGAGGATTCGACGGCGGTCGTCACCACCCGCGCCCGCTCGTCGTCGGAAAGTGTCTGATACTCACCCAGCGACCCGTTCGGCACCACCCCATGAGTGCCGCGGGCGGCGAGCCAGGCGATGTGTTCGGCGTAACTGTCGAAGTCGACGGAATAGTCGTCACGGAAGGGCAGGGCGGCGGCGGTGAAGACACCGTGCCATGCCAAGCGGTCGGTCATCAGTACTCCTCGAGAAACGTTCGTGCAACCGTACCTGGACCGGATCATCGCGGTGCCGACACGTAGAACTCGTCCGAATCCGGCGCCACCCGAGCGAGGCCTGGTTCTCCATCACTCCAGAAGCAAGCCATCCTCGGCGCCGGCGGGGTGAGGTGCCAAGCTGTCGTTCAAGACACCGCCTCGTCTGAAGGAGCAGCACCATGACCAGGGTCGGGATCGCGTTCCTGCCCGAGGTGAATCCGGCGCACGACGACCGCTGGGCCCGCATCGAGCGCTGGGGTTTCGCCCACGGCTGGTGTCTGGACCACCTGGCCTGGCGCGACCTGGCCGGCTCACCCTGGCACGCCACGATCCCGGTTCTGACCGCGGCAGCCATGACGACCAGCCGGATGGGGATCGGGACCTTCGTCGCCTCGCCGAACTTCCGGCACCCGGTGCCGTTCGCCAAGGAGTTGATGACGCTGGACGTGATCAGCAACGGTCGCCTCCAGGTCGCGGCCGGGGCCGGCACACTGGGCTTCGACGCGACGATCCTCAACAGGCCCCGGCTGAGCCCCAGCGAACGGATGGACCGTTTCGAGGAGTTCATCACGCTGTTGGACCGGCTGCTCAGTCAGTCCCGGACGACCTGGTCCGGGAACTGGTTCGGTGCCGTCGACGCGCCGAACATCCCCGGCTGCCTACAACGGGTCAGACCACCGTTCGTGATCGCGGCCAACGGCCCCCGCGGGATGCGGCTCGCACAGCGACTGGGCCAGGGGTGGGTGACGATGGGCACCGCGGCGTTCGGTGCGACGCCTGACAAGTGGTGGCAAGGCGTTGCCGACGCTGCGCACGAGTTCGATGCGGTCGCTCGGACAGCAGGTGGGTTGCCCGACGGTTTCCGGCGCTACCTCGACGTCGGCGCCGGTCCCGGCCCGCCCGCGTCGATCGAGAAGGTCTGTCGCGACATCAGCCGGGCCGGCGAGCTCGGCTACACCGACGTCGTGCTTCCGTGGACGAGGCGGAATGCACCGTTCGCCGGAGACGATGCCGTGCTGGAGGCGCTGGGTGAGCGCCTGGACGAGCACGGGAACCTGTGAGTCGTCGGTCTCGGCGACCCGCCCGACGTCAACTCCGTTGCGTCAGGCGATGGACAGCGACCGGTGCCGCGCGGCACGATTGAGGCCCACCGACGGCTGGAGCAGGCCCATGAAAGTCATCCGCGTGACGATCGACCTCACGGTGCCCGACCTCGAGCAAGCGGAGGCCTTCTATGCGGACTTCCTCGGGCTGGCCGGGGAGGACATGGGCCTCGACTGGGTCACCCGCTTCGTCGTGCCAAGCTCCGGGGAGCACATCCAGCTCGTCTCGCGGGACGCGTCCGCACCCGAGAACCCCCTGCTCACCGTCCAGGTCGACGACGTCGACGACGCCTACGCGGCGGCCCGCCGACGCGGCTACGAGATCGTTCACCCCCTGACCACGGAGCCGTGGGGGATCCGCCGGTTCTTCGTCCGCGCGCCGGACGGATCAGTACTCAACATCGCCCAGCACCACGAACCCTAGGATCATGCAGTGGCCGGCATTCCGGGATTCTCCACAACGGTGGCAGCCTCGACCGGTGGCGGGTCTTCCCGCACCCGAGCAGCGGGTCTATGCGGTGCGGGACGCCAACAGCGCCAACGGCTGTCCGGCGGCGCGCGGACCGGCGCGACCGGAACAGCGACGGCAGCGCACGTACGCCAAGTGAGGCACTCCCCCGCGACAGGCCCAGCAGTTCCGCGCTCGGCTCTCCGCCACGCTCCGCGAGGAACGGAAACGTTCCTGCGGGAACGTCTCTCAGCCGCTCCAACGGACTTCCGCAATCGCCTGTACCGGAAACGCATCACGCGCACCCCCGCCCCAAGCTCATTCAACACACGCGCCAACAGCACCCTGCGGCACGATCGCGAGGCCGCCTCGCTGCTCTAAAATTCAGTGTCGGCCGAAGGTATGTGCTGGGCAGGAACTGTCGTGCTTCCACAACTCGATAACTACCGACCATCCTGGCCGCCGGACGCCGCATCAACCCGAATCGCGATGAGTCCGCTTCCGCGCGAAGATCCGCGCGGTCGTCGGATCGGACTCTGCGCACCGGTCAGCACGGATCAACCTTGACGCCCCTGGATCGAAGATAGTGGTCCGAAACCGAGACCAGCTCAATTCGCCTCGCAGGTTTAGGCAGGTAGATCCCCTTTCCGGCGGTGGCGCCGGCGAAACGTCCATCTGCCCAGACCTCGACGTGGTGTACCGCTGTGGGACGGGTCCACCGGATACGAACGCCGGGACCGGATCGCCGCGCCTGTGCGTGGTGCACCTGGGCTGGGTCTGCCTGCCAGTGGTGGCGGATCGAGAGCTGTCCTAGCCGGAACGTTCCAGTTCCGCGCAGTCTGATCGAGACCGACATCAACCTGCGGCCGGCTAGGTGACGGAAGTCGGCGGTCCATCGCCGCCATCTCCCCGACTTGCTGGGACCCTGCGGCGCGGCCGGAACCACAATAGGACCGTGGTCTGTGACGAACTGGAACGAAATCGAGCCGGATCCTGAGCTGACGGCCTCGATCACGGCACCGTGCGGAATGCGCACCCGGTCGAAAAGGAAGAGCAAACAGGTGCCGGCTTCCGCGGAGAGGTCGAAAGCCAAGCACTCGCCCGCTTGATAGGCTTGATCGTAGTCATAGCGCGGGTTGAGCGCCGATCCTGACACCACCCATTGACGTTGTGGCTGAACATCTTGGATGCTGAGATTGTTCCACGGTGTATCGGAGACCCGGCGGCCGTCGACGTAGAACCCGGTCCCGGCTCCTGTCCCGAAGGCCGAGGTGAACGGCAGCGACCGCAACGTCGTCCGCTCCGGTACATACGCGGCGATGCCAGGCCACCCCGACGAGCCGTCCTTGAGAGTCGGCCGCTCCTGGTGGCCCACCCAGTAGGTGTGATCCAATTGCTGGAAGCGGGCCAGATCGAAGTTCTCGGCCTGGGAATTCTTGGTCCACTCCGGTCTATACAAGCCAATCGACCCCCGATACTTCCCGACCCCGTTGGGGTCGAAGAGCTCGTCCCAGCGAACGCGCGTGTTGATGCCGTTCGCTTCGGTGTCGATGCCGAAGTGCGAGTCGTAGACCGGTCGCCCGATGGCTGCGGCAGTCCGCAAGGTTGTGTCAACATCTGCTCTGGTCCACCCGAAATTGAGGAAGATCTCGTCGCTGATGCGCCGCGGCCCGTCCTGGAGGAAGGAGTCGTTACGTTCGTTCAGTGCGTTCTGCCAGTCGATCTCGCCGTTCTCGGTCATCGCGTCGTACCAGACGGTGCGCATCCCCTGGGACTCGAGGAACTGCAAGAAGCGTTGCATCCGCCGGGCCACGGCGGCTGGATCTTCGGCGATGTCCTGCAGCGACGTCTCGGCGTTGATGAACCAGCCGTCGAAACCCAAGACTCGTGCGGCCTGCACCATCTTCTCGGCCACTGGGAAGCGGCCGTTGACCTCGTGCACGAGGTCGAGAGTCCACTGAGGGAGGCCGCCATAAGCCACTGGCGGCAAGAAAACGTTCCCCAGCACGCGGACGCCGGCACGGTGGGCGGCATCGACGACCGGCGCGTTGGGCGCCAAGATTATGCCTTCCCCGGACGACCCACCCCAGAAGACCAGCTCGTCGACGTAACTCCAGTGCGTGAAGGCGTAGTAGTCGGCGCTCGCCGAGCCCTGTGAGGGATTGTCGGCGGTGGGGCCGAAGCTGACCAATGACTGGACCCGGGTCTGGTGCCGGTGCTGGCCTCGATGCAACGGCCGGGGGGTCGATCTGGAGGCCAGCGGGACGGTTGAGACGTTGAAAGCGAGGTCAGGGTCCGTCCGAGGATTCCAGTCCAGCAGGCTGCGCCAGACCGCTCCTGGCGGAGGTTCGCGGTCTGATGGCGGCAAGGAGTCCGGGAACCAGTAGAACGCGTACGGTTGTCCGTCCCCGCGCCCAGACCGATCACAGCCACGACCCGGGGATCCTCGATCCTCTGCCTGTGCCGCCATCGGTGGCGCGATGGTGAAGGCGGCGACCGCAGCACCGGTGTAGCTCAGGAAGACCCGTCGAGGAATCATCTGCGGCGCCGAAGGCAACGGTGTGGCCTTGCTCATCTTGCTTCTCTCCTTGGATTGCGCCCCGAGCGTTGCTGCGGCATCAGCCCTTGATGGCGCCCTCGCCGATACCACTGAAGAAGTATCGCTGTAAGACGATGAAGAAGATCAGGATCGGGATGAGCGCGATCATGGCGCCGGCGGCGACCACCCGGGGATCATTGGCGAAGCTGCCTGCAGGTAGGACAGCCCGACCGTCAAGGTCAGCTTGTCGGGCGACTGCAGCACCAGGAGTGGCCACAAGAAGTCGTCCCAGGCGCCGATGAAGGTGAGAATCGCGATGATGCTCATCGTCCCCTTGACGCTGGGCAACCCGATGAACAAGAACCGCTGAAAGACGTTCGCCCCGTCGACGATCGCCGCTTCCTCGATCTCTTTGGGAAGTGCCCTGAAGGCGGTCCACATCAACAACACGTTCACCGCACCGATCATTCCAGGCAGGGCCACCCCGAAGAGGGTGTTGTTGAACCCCATCAAGGTCACGATCTGGAACTGCGAGATGATCGTCACCTCCCCAGGCAGGACCAGGGTGGACAAGAAGGCCGCGAAGACGATCTTCTTGCCGCGGAAATCCAGCCGGGCCAAGGCATACCCGGCTATCGTGGCCCCGATGAGGTTCCCGGCCAGGCAGATCATGGCCACGATGATCGAGTTCAGCGCGAAGTTCCACACCGGGATGACGCGGCCCACTTCGAGGTAGTTGTCGATGGTTGGATGTGTAGGCAAGAATTGTGGCGTCTTGGTGAAGATATCCTCGCTCTTTGCTCTTCAGCGAGGTGGAGAGCTCCCAGAGCAGCGGCCCGGCGGTGATGACGAACACGACGCAGAGCAAGACGTAGCGGACGATCTTGCCGCCTCTGGTAGGTGAATCAAGGCCGCCTCGGACCGCGCGTCGCCGGCCCGGCCGCTCGGTGGGCGGGCCGACTATCGCCTGCTCTTCCGGGAGCATCGTCGGATTGGACACGTGTCCTCAATCCTTCGCCTTGTTCAACTTGGCCAGCACCAGCATGGGACCCAAGGTGAGGAAGAACAGCAGCACCGACAGGGCCGAGGCGTAGCCGAGGCGCCCGTCGATACCGGTCGCCGACTGCTGAATGAGGAAGACCACCGACACGTCCTGTCCCCCTACCCCACCCGTCGGACCGCCCAGGATGTACAACTCGGTGAAGATCCGCATGGCCGACACGGCGACAGGATGGCGACCAGCAGCATCATGCCGCGGACCCCAGGGATCGTGACGTGGAGGAATCGCCGAACCCTCGCCGCACCGTCCACCGCAGCCGCCTCGTGCAACGACCGGTCCACGTTGGCCAGCGCCGCCAAGTAGATGATCATGTAGTAGCCGAGGCCCTTCCACGCCGTCAGGGAGATCGCCGAGAAGATGAGGAGCCATCGTCCGGTCAGGAATGGGATCGCATGCTGCACGATTCCGGCCGTGATCAGCAGCTGGTTGACCAGGCCGCGCTCGTCCAGCATCCACTGCCAGATCAGCGCCACCACGACGGCAGAGGCAATCACCGGAAAGTAGAAGATCGTTCGAAAGATCGCAAGCCCGCGCAACGGCTTCTCCACCAGCAAGGCGAGCAGGAGGGGCAACAAGGTCAGCAGCGGAACGCAGATCAGCATGTACAAGACGGTGTTGATGATCGCCGCACCGAGCTGGTCGTCGCTCAGCATGTTCTGATAGTTCGCCAGCCCGCTGAACTCACCTCCGGAGAGGACTCGGACGTTGGTGAACGACAGCACGACGGTGTTGAGGGCCGGATAAAGGCTGAACACCGACAACCAGACCAGTGCGGGTAGCACCATCACCCACGGTGCGTACCGGCTGTGGGTCCGGACCGCGCGGGTGGTCGTCCGACCGCGCCGACGCTGGGCCGCCGGGGCAGTGCCGGGAGTTTGGGTAGTCGTGGTCACCGCAGTGCTTCCAGCCTTGCGTGCGCCTTCACGACGACATCAGCGTGCTCGCCTTGGACACTGCCTTGTCCAGGGCCTGCTGGGGGGACTCCTTGCCCTGCATGGCCAGCGCGATCTGCTGGTCCAGGTAGGTGCTCATGTCTGCTGTCCACTGCGGTGGGGTCATGTTCTGCGCGTCCGGCAGGCTTTCGGCCGCGAGCACCTCGGCGTCTCCAGCCGGGGTGCCGTCGCTCTTGGCGAACCTGGGATCTGAGGTGCCTGCCGTCGTCCCGGGGAGGAACCCCTCGGCGATGTCTACGAAGGCGAGCTGGTTCTCGTTGTTCAACATGTACGTGGCGAATGCTACGGCCAAGGGCAGGTTCTGGCTCTTAGCCGCAACCGAACAGCCCTGCACGTATAGCGGCGGCGTGCCGAACGCCTTGGACGGCAGGACATGTTTTGCCAGGTTGGGGTTCTCTCTTTTCAGGCTTTGCAGGTAGTAACCGGTCCCCGTGGTCCAAGCCACGATCTGCTTGTTGAACAAGGCGGCATTGCCCTGATAGTCACTGCTGAGCACGCTTTCTGGCATATAGCCGTTTTGGTAGGCTTTGGCGTATGTGTCGATGGTTGCCGCCGCGGCCGCAGTGTTGAACACGAACTTCGTGCCGTCGTCGTTGATCAAGGGGACGCCGGCGTTGACGAAATTGATGAATCCGGGCTTGTTGCTGATCATGTACATCTTGCCGTCGCTCTTGTCGTGCATGATCTTCGCCTGATCAAACAGTTCCTCTAGTGAGGTCGGCGGGTGCTTGGCATCGAGGCCGACTTGGGAGAACATGTCGGCGTTCCAGAAGTAGACATCGGTGCCCAGATACCAGGGCAACCCGAATGTGCCTTGCAGACCCTGGTACGAATAGGCGTCCAAGCCACTCTTCTGCCACGTGCTTTCCAGGTCAGCGACATTGCCCTGCAAGTTGAGCAGTGCCCCAACTTTGGCCGCTTGATAGGCGATATCGGGTGGTAGATTGATCACGTCGGGCAGGCTGTTCGCGCTGATCTGACTCGTGATCTTGGTCGCGTATCCCTCGCCAGGTTGGTCGATCCATTCGACGCTGGTGCCTGGATTGTCGGCCTGGAACGTCTTGATCCGATCGTTGAAGTATGCCGTGAACTTGTCGTTCTTCAAAGACCAGGTCTGGAAGATGATCTTCCCACTCAGCTTCTCGCTCGTGTTCACCGATTGCTGGCCCTGGCCGGGGCTACCAGACCCTTTGCCGATGCCGCAACCCCCGAGGAGTGCTCCTGCCGCCACTGCGGCACCCGTTCCCAACAAAGTTCTGCGCGATAACATATCTCGTCGCCTTCCCGTCAACTTGCGTGATCGTGGTTTCTGGTAGATCAATTTGTCGACAGATTCGGCGTCGATGACGCTAGTGTCGCGTGTCGTTAATTGTTTTACGGTGTGATCTTGAGACAATGAGGTATGACGATTGCGGCACCGTTGGTGCTCAGGGATGGTGACGGGCAGCGGTTGGCGTCGATGGTGCGG
>JBBSQJ010000061.1:0-19748 GCA_038257965.1 Propionibacteriales bacterium | reverse complement strand
TAGGTGTCGTGGAAGTGCACAGCCAATTGCCGGACGTCGATTCCGGCGGCGACGAGTCCGGTCAGCACGGCGGCGACCCGACCTGGAGTGGCCACCCCGATCGTGTCGCCCAGACTTAACTCCGTGCAACCCAGCGCCATCATCCGGCTCGCCACATCGATCACTTGGGGGACCGCCACCTCACCGGTCCACGGGTCGCCGAAGCACATCGACAGATACGCCCGGACGCCCAGGCCAGCGTCGCGAGCCCGGGCCACGACAGGCTCGAACATCGTCATCGTCTCGGCGATGCTCCGGTTCAGATTGGCCTTGGCGAACGCCTCGGTCGCGCTGCCGAAGACGGCGATGTCGGCGACGCCGGCATCGAGGGCCCGGTCCAGGCCGCGCTCGTTGGGACCCAGCACCGGGTAGCGCACACCGGGTTGGCGGGACAGCCGGCTGAGGACCTGCTCGGCGTCGGCGAGCTGAGGAACCCACCGCGGGTGGACGAAGCTGGTGATCTCGACGATGACGTGGCCGGCATCGACGAGGCGTTCGATGAACTCGACCTTCACCTCGACCGGCAACACGCTGGCTTCGTTCTGCAGGCCGTCGCGAGGTCCGACCTCCCAGATCGTGATCTCGTGCGGAAGTCCCTCGAGCCGCTGGACGCCGTAGGTCGGCGCGCGTTCGTTCACCGCCGGGATCTCAGATCGACCACCCTGCCCAGGGTAGTCACGGCGGTGCGACAGCAGCCAAACTGTCCACCGGTTGTGGACAACTCTGTGGAGAGTGTGTGCAGTACCGACGCGCATTGTGGAAGGGGGTCGGATGGCGCCGGTGACCAGGCGTCCATCCTGTTGAAACCTCTGGTCCACCTGGTCTGCTCGGTGCGCGGGCTACCGGACAGACACACCACTAAGGTGTCGCCATGGTGTCAACGCGGAGTGGGACACCGGTCCCGGCCGGCGCAGGCCCCCGCCTCGAGTCCGGGCGACATCCTCGGATCGAGGTGCGACGCAGTGCTCGCCGCAAGCGGACGGTCCAGGCCTACCGCCAAGGCGACGCGATCGTCGTCCTGCTGCCCCAGGGCATGTCTGCGCACGACGAGGACCGTTACGTCGAGAGTCTGGTCGAGCGGGTTTTGTCGCACGAGCGCCGCGCCGGCAGCGACGACGACGCGCTGCTGGCCCGAGCAGGCAAGCTGAGCGAGCGCTATCTACGCCCCCGGCTGGGTCGGGTGCCGGAGCCGAAGTCGGTCAACTGGGTCGGCAATCAGCAGAAGCGGTGGGGCTCGTGCTCCACCGTCAGCAAGGACATCCGGCTGTCGGACCGACTGCGGCACCTGCCCGAGTGGGTCCAGGACTACGTCTTGTTGCACGAGTTGGTGCACCTGATCGTGCCGGACCACGGGAAGCGCTTCCGCGAGTTGCTGTCCGCCTACCCCAAGGAGGAACGGGCGCGGGGCTATCTGCAGGGCTTTCAGGCCGGGCTGGGCCGGTCGGACCTGGGTGACGATGCCGACTGACCCCAGGAGGCCCGACCCGATTCCCCCTGACTCCGGAGCGGCTTCGCTGCGGCGCCTGGTCGTCGTGCTCGCTCGACACGAGGCGGTTGCGCCGGTTGGGATCGAGGCCGACCGGTTTGCCGCGGCTGCACTCGCCGACACCTACGAGGTAGCGGCGGATCTCGTCGACGTCCAGGCCACCATCTCCGGTTTCGCTGACGCCGCGGAGCTGTTGTATCCCGGTGCCCGGCTCCTCCCCGTCGACGCGAATCTGGCCGCTCTGTGCGGGCTGGCGACCTCGGACGCCTACGACGAGGTCGTCTTCCTGCCCGGTGATGCGCCTGATCTGCCGGGCCTCGTGATCGCAAAGATGTTCAAAGCGCTGCAGCGAGCTGCCGTCTGCGTCGCTCCTGAGCGCAGCGGGACGGGCTGTGTCGGACTGGGCGTCACACTGCCGCTTGCCGAGTGGGTCGAGCTGCCGCCCGATCTCGACACCGATCCACGCCCACGGTTGTACGACCTGGCGCCTCGGCGGTCGAACGTCGCGACCACGCCGGATTGGCACCGACTGCGTGGCGGCGATGCTCTCGACCGACTCGATCCAGCGTTGGAGGGGTGGGAGGAGACCCGTCTGCTGCTCGCTAACCGGGTCCGTCGCTGACCCCTCCGGTCTGGGCGGAAAGTGGACTCTCCCGACAACGACACGCCGGTGAAACCTGTCACAAGGGCCCAATTTCGGGGTGTTCAAGCCTGCTTGTCGTCGTCCGCTTCGGGATCGTCGTCGCCCTGGGGATCGGCGTCGCCTTCGGGATCGGCGTCGCCCTGGGGATCGGTGTCGCCCTGGGGATCGGCGTCGTCCAGCAGCTTGGCCAGGGCGGCGTCGAAGTCGTCGTCGGCGGTCTGGGAGGTCTCCTGCCCCGCCGCGAAGCCGAGCGGGTCGTCGAGGTCGGCGGTGCCGGGCACCAGATCGGGATGTGACCAGACGTCGTCTCGTCCGTCGGCGCCCCGGCTGTCGCGGACAGCGGCCCACAGGTTCGCGGCGTCCCGCATCCGGCGCGGACGCAGCTCCAGCCCGACCAGGGTGGCGAAGGTCGCTTCGGCCGGCCCGCCGGTCGCTCGCGAGCGACGTACGGTCTCGGCCAGGGCGCTGGCTGCCGGCATCCACGGAACGCTGGCCTGGGTGACCACGTCGTCGACCCAGCCCTCGACCAGAGCGAGCATGGTTTCCAGCCGATCGAGCGTCGCCAACTGAGCGGGGGACTTCTGCGGTTCGAACAACCCGCCCTCGAGCTTCGCGCTGAGCTCTTCCAGATTGTTCGGGTCGAGCTGCCCGACCGCGTCCTCGAGCGCGCTGGTGTCGATGGTGATGCCGCGGGCGTACTCCTCGACCAGGGTGAGCATCAGCTCTCGCAGCCACCCGGCGTGCGCGAACAATCTCTGCCGGGCGCACTCACGCAGCGCCAGATAGAGGGTGATGTCGCTGTTGGACTGGTCAAGGCCTTCGCCGAATGACGCGATGTTGGTGGGCAGCAGCGCGACGTGGCCCGGTTCGCTGAGCGGGAGCCCGATGTCGGTGGCGCCCACCACCTCGGTCGCGAGCTTGCCGAGACCCTGCCCGAGCTGGAAGCCGAACATCGTCGCTCCGGAGCTGCGCAGCATCGGTCGGAGCATCTGCTCCAGGCCCGCCATCCCGGCCATCGCTGCGGCGTCGTCGCCGCCCGCCGACAGCGCGCCCTCCATCGCGTCCGCGATCGAGGACGCGACCGGCCCGACCAGGCGGCGCCAAACGGGCATGGTCTTTTCGACCCACTCCGCCCGGCTCCACGCCGCCACGCCGGCGCTGACCCGGGGCAGGGTCGTCGCCGAGTCCAGCCACACCTCTGCCAAGGACACCGCCTCGCCGAGCGCGCGCTGCTGGGCGGCGGTCGGGGTCGGGTCCGGGCCGAGCGAGGCGACCGTCTTCCGTGCAGTGTCGCGGGTCAGCTCCCAGTTCACCCCGGAACTCGCCGCGTTCGGGTCGCTCAGTCCGCGGCCGAAGAAACCGGAGCCGGCGCCGGACGCACCCGGCACCGCCATCCCGGGGACCATCGTGGAGAACGTCGACTGGAGCTGCTGCATGAACGCGTCCATGTCACCGGGGGTGCCAGCGCCGAGGGAGCGGAACAGCGCCTCGAGGGGGTTGCCGGGCTGGCCGGAGGACTCGGGCGACTCCCCGGAGCCGTCGGCGCCATTGTTCTCCGGCTCCTCGGGCTCACCGGTCGGTTCGAGCGGCCCTTCGTCGGCCATGGCAGTCTCCTCGGGACTCGTGGGCGGGCACGCGTACGGCGTCGGCCGTGCCTGAGATGTTCCACCGTACGCGCGCGGCTTGTGTCTTGCGCACTCGATCGCTATCAGCGCAACGAGTCGGGGGCAATGAGTCGGGGCCAATGAGTCGCGGCCAATGAGTCGGGGGCAATGAGTAAGGTCGGGGCATGCCTGTGGTCGGTGCGATTCCCCTGCCCGTCCCCGACGGCCGCTCCACCTACGCCGCCGTCACGGACGCGCCGCTCAGCGTGGACGGCTTGTTGGCGCGGGTCAGCGATCCCCGGGTCGGCGGCATCGGATTGTTCATCGGAGTGATCCGCGACGTCGACGAGGGCACGACGGTCGACTCGCTGGATTACACCCGTCACCCATCGGCGGCTGAGGCATTGCAGGCCTGTGCCGATCGGGTCGCCGCGTGCTATGACGTGTTGACGGTCGCGGTCGAGCACCGGACCGGTCACCTGGAGATCGGCGATCTCGCCGTCGTGGTCGCCGTCGGCGCTGTCCATCGGGGTCCGGCGCTCGAGGCCTGCCGTCGGCTCATCGACGACCTCAAGGCGCAGGTCCCGATCTGGAAGGAACAGCACTTCGCCGACGGCACGGCGAGCTGGGTCGGCCTCGAGTGATCAGCGCACACCGTCGAGCGGCCGCCTCGTCGCGATGACCCGCCAGACCTGGACAGCACTGCTGTCCGCCGTCACGTTCGTCGCGCTCGCCGCGCTGCTCGCCGTGCTGGACGTCCCGTACGTGACTTGGAGCCCCAGCGCCACCCACAATGCGCTGGGCAATGCGTCGACGGATTCCGGCGAGCATGCGGGGGAGCCGATGATCAAGGTGTCGGGTATCACCACGTATCCGACCACGGGCCAGCTCGACCTGACTACGGTCGCCGTGAGCAGTGCCGGCGCACGGCTGAGCCTGCCGGAGGCACTTGCCGCGTACTGGTTGCCCAACCGGGATGCGTTGCCGCGCGACTCGGTCTATCCACCCGGGACGACGGCGCAGCAGGAGGAGCAGCGCGAGTCGCAGATGATGAACACCTCTCAAGACGACGCCATCGTGGCCGCCCTGCGAGAAGCCGGGCAGCCGGTCACCGAGATGCCGATGATCACGAGCGTCACGGTCGGCGCGCCCGCGCACAACAAGTTGGCACCCGGAGACCTGATCGTCTCGGTCGGCGGTCGCACCATCCACCAGGTCGATGACGTGGGTGCGGCGATCAGGACGTTCGAAGTCGGCCAGCTCGTCACTTTTGTCGTGTTACGCAACGGCGTGCGGACCACCGTAGAGGTCAACACCGCATCGTCTGCCGGTCAGACCGGCGTTCCGGTGGTCGGCATCACGGTTGGCATCGGCTACTCCTACGATCCGCACATCTCCTTCGATGTCGGCGAACAACTCGGTGGACCGAGTGCCGGCATGGTCTTCGCGCTGGCCATCTACGACAAGATCACCCCGGGAGGGCTGCTCGGCGCACGTCACGTCGCCGGCACCGGCACGATCAGCCCGACCGGGGCGGTTGGCCCGATCGGCGGAATCCAGCAGAAGATCGCCGGCGCCGAGCGAGCCGGGGCAACGGTCTTCCTCATCCCGGCCGACAACTGCAACGGCGTGGTCGGCGTCGACACCGATCTGTCGCTGGTGAAGGTCGGCACCCTCGACCAGGCGGTGACGGAGCTGAACGAGATCCGCGCCGGCGGTCCGCAGGCCGCCGGACTCGCGAGGTGCTGAGCCCGTGACTCCCGAAAGCCTGGTCCCCGACAACCGGGCTCCGGAGGCGCTGATCGCCGCGCTCCTCGAGATCGAGCGCCACGTCGGCGCCGGCGGCTGGGACCAGCTTCCTCGGCTGTTCGCGCTCGTCTCGACGACGCGGCTGATGGCCGCCGAGCCCGCTTTGGCGGACCGGTTGAAACTGTCCTCTGCGGGGTTCGAGCACCATCAGTCAGACCATCTCACTGCGGTGGAGCAGGAGCATTTCGTGCCCACCGCAGACCTCGTCGACGACCTGGCTCGGGTGAGTTGGCCCGACGGCGTCGACGGCTGCGCGGTGGCTGTCGAACGGACCTTCTTGCCGGCCGGTCTTCAGGTGGACCTGCCAAACGATCCGTGGGTTGCCGCCGAGATCGTGGCGGCGCATCCGGACCGACAAGAGATCAGGGTGGTTGTCGGAGTCGATCGCACCGGTGCCCGGCACGGAATCGCCCGCTTGCGGGATGCCCCCGAGGAGTTGCTGGGCGCCGCGGACCTCGTTCCCGGACTCGGTGAGGTACTGGCGCATACGCTGACATGAACTGAAACCACCGAGCAGGCTGGTTCGTTGATGGGAAAGACCCGGGTTGTCGCTGTGACTTCCGGTGAGATCTGAAGTTCTTGAGTTGAGGAGTTACCCGAGTTGAGCAGCCTTCGCATGTCGCGCCGACCCCGTGGCGCGATCTTGCCGACTCTCGTCATCGCCGCCGTCATCGTCGTCGCCTTCGCCATCTTCACCAACATCTGGACCGATCGTCTGTGGTATCGCTCGTTCGACTTCGGAGCGGTGTTCAACACGCTGCTGCTCACCCGCGTCGGGCTGTTCGTGGCGTTCGGGCTGATCATGGCGACGCTGATCGCTGCCAACACCGCGATCGCGTTCCGGACGCGGCCGAAGTTCAGCGCCGGACCGAGCAATGACTTGCTGCAGCGGTCCCGCGACGTCCTGGAAAGCCGGTTCGCCATCCTCGTCGGCGCCGCCGCGGTCGTCATCGGGCTGTTCGCCGGCGGGGCGGCGGCCGGGGAAGTATCGACCTACCTGGCCTGGCGCAACCGCACAGCGTTCGGCTCGACCGATCCCCAGTTCGGCCTCGACATCGGCTTCTTCGTCTTCTCCTACCCGTGGTGGCGCTTCGTCATCTCTTTCGTCCTGACCGGCTTCGTGCTGAGTGCCATCGCCGCCGCGATCGTGCACTATCTCACCGGCGCCATCCGGTTCTCCGGCCGGCGTGGGGCGACGCCGGCAGCGCAGGCGCATCTGTCGATTCTCGTCGGCCTGGCCGTGCTCACCAAGGGGGTCAGCTACTGGTTCGACCGCTACGGGCTGGAGATCAGCAACACCCCGCTGCTGACCGGCATCAACTACACGGCCGATCACGCGGGAGTGAGCGCCAAGCTGATCTTGTCGGTGATCGCACTGCTGTGCGCTGTGTTGTTCTTCGCGAACGCGGTGCTGCAACGCTGGATCGTACCGACCATCGGCCTCACCTTGATGGTGCTGTCGGCGATCGTGCTCGGCATCGTCTATCCCGGGGCGGTGCAGTACTTCAGCGTCCGGCCCGACGAGCCCGACAAGGAGCGGCCCTACATCCAGAAGAACATCGACGCCACACGGACGGCGTACGGCGTCAACGACGTGAAGATCACCGACTACTCCGCCAAGACGACCGCAACCGCCGGGCAGCTCCGAGCCGATGCCCAGGCCGTGCCCGGCATCCGGCTGATGGACCCGAACGTGGTGGCCGGTGCATTCGAGCAGCTCCAACAGGTCCGCGGCTACTACTCCTTCCCCAAGACCCTCGACGTCGACCGCTACACGATCAACGGCGCGGAGACCGACGCCGTGGTCGCGGTTCGAGAGATGGACCTGTCCGGGCTCGGCGCCGACAACCAGAACTGGAACAACCTCAAGACCGTCTACACCCACGGTTACGGCCTGGTCGCGGCATACGGCAACCGTAGCCAGTCCGGTGGCCAGCCCGAGTGGATCTCCCGGGACATCCCGACGACCGGCGAGCTGAACGAGACGGAGCCGCGAATCTACTTCGGCGAGCTGATGGGTCAGCGCGCCGCGGAGTATTCCATCGTCGGTGCTCCGGCCGGGTCGACGCCGATCGAGCTCGACACGCCCGCCGGTGGCGACTCGGGCAACCCGAAGACCTATACCTACACCGGCAGCGGTGGGGTGCCGGTCGGCAACTGGTGGAACCGGCTGCTCTATGCGGCCAAGTTCGCCGACGTGAACATCCTGCTGTCCGACCGGGTGAACGAGGACTCGAAGATCATCTACGACCGCACACCCCGCGAGCGGGTGCAGAAGGCGGCCCCATGGTTGACGGTCGACGGCGACGCGTACCCGGCGGTGGTGGACGGTCGGATCAAGTGGATCGTCGACGCCTACACGACGTCGAACTCCTACCCGTACAGTCAACGGGTCGCGCTCAACCAGGTCACCCAGGACACCCAGACCCAGGTCACCGGCGGGACCGTGGTGGCGCAGCCAGACACCAACATCAACTACATGCGCAACTCGGTGAAGGCCGTCGTGGACGCGTACGACGGCACCGTCTCGTTGTACTCCTGGGACGACGCCGACCCGGTGCTGAAGACCTGGGAGAAGGTCTTCCCGGGCATCGTGCAACCCAAGTCGGCGATCTCCGCCGACCTGCTGTCCCATCTGCGCTACCCGCAGGACATGTTCAAGGTGCAACGCCAGATCCTGGCTCGCTACCACATGACAGATCCCTCGATCTGGTACCAGCAGTCGGGCCTGTGGGAGATCCCGAACGATCCGGTCGGTGGTGCGGGCAGCACCGTCAAGGAGCAGCCCTACTACTTGTCGATCAAGTGGCCCGGCGACGAGAGTGCCATCTTCTCCTTGACCAACGCCTACGTTCCGCGCGGCCGATCGAACCTGGCGGCGTACATGGCCGTGGACGCCGATGCGTCCAGTCCGGACTACGGTCGGATCCGGGTGCTCAAGATGTCCGACACCTCCCAGATCGACGGACCGGGTCAGACGGCGAACGCGTTCAACACCAATCCGACGGTCGCTGAGGAACTACGACCGTTCCTGAACCAAGGTGCGTCCAGCGCACAGTTCGGCAACCTCCTGACCCTCCCGGTCGGCGGCGGGCTGCTTTACGTCCAGCCGGTGTACACCCAGCGGCAGGGGAGCACCGGTTCCTATCCGGCGCTGCAGTTCGTGCTGGTGCGGTTCGGCCAGCAGGTCGGCATCGGGGCGACGCTGCAGCAGGCACTGGACCAGGTGTTCGCGGGCGACTCGGGCGTCACCACCAGCGAGGGTGGCACCGACAGCACGGGCAACGGCACCGAGGACCAGGGCGGCACCGGCAAGACCGACAACCCGGCAGCGGTCAAAGCGCTGGCCGAGGCGCGGACCGCGTTCCAGAATGCGAACAAGGCGCTGAAGGAAGGCGACCTCGGGATGTATCAGAAGCAGATCAAGTCCGCCCAGGAGGCGATCGGCCGGCTGCAGAAGGCCCTGGGACGATAGGAGGGTCGACCCCCGGGAAGTCCGCTTCTCGGGGGGTCTCCCCGAGATGGGCTCGGGAGCGTTATCGCTTCACACGGCTGTCCGCAAGCCGAACCGGCTAGCGGACAAGGTTGCGCCTCGGATCTTCCGCGCTCAACTCTTCGACGGAAAGTACTTGCCAGACTGGAAAGTACTTTCTATGCTTGTGACATGGACATCGAGAACGCAGAACAGAATCTCCGCGACGCGGAGCGAATCAGTGCCCGGGCGCGTCAGGCAGGGCAGTGGTACTGCCGTTTCCTGATTGCCTACGCGATCGCATCGTTTCTGCTGGCGATCGGGTTCGCCCTCGTCGGACCGAGGTGGGGGGCGCTGCTGATCACCCCCCTGTGGATGATCTTCGTCGTCGCCATCAGCGTGTACGCGGCGCGTCAGCGGGCCGCGATACGCGGACTCACCCGCATCCACACGCTGATGATCCTCGGGTGGTCGATCGCCTGGGTGCTCACCTTGAGTCTCAGCTTTCCGCTCCATCAGGCGTGGTGGTGGTGGCTGCTCGGCGGTCTGTTGATGGCGACCCCGCCGGTGATCGCGTTCCGTCACGTGCGACGTCAGGTCGAACGGTGAGTGCCTCGGCCACCGCCGGTGGTCAGCATCCTCGGCACCGGCTCGACGAGGTGATCCACGCACCGGTCCGCTTCTCCATCATGGCCACACTGGTCGCGGTCGATCGGGCCGAGTTCGCCTTCGTCCGCGACACGGTCGAGATCAGCGACTCGGTGCTGTCCAAGCAAGTCTCGGTGCTCGAACAGGCCGGCTACGTCAAGGTCAAGAAGGGCTACGTCGGTAAGCGGCCGCGGACCTGGCTGTCGCTGAGCCCCGCCGGTCGCACGGCCTACGCCGCCCATCTGGCGGTTCTCACCCGGATCGCGCAAGCGGTCGCCAGCCATCCGACGACCGATAGTGGAGAAGGCTCATGAACATCCTCCTGCTGGCCGCCCTAGGGACTGCCCTGATCTTGATGATCGCCCTCCCGCTGACCCTGATCGTGGTCTTGACCCGACGTCGCGGGGTTCCTGGTCGGGTCTCGCTCGTCGCGGCCGGGTTCTATCTGCTCAACCTTGCGGTGAACGCGCCGCTGACCGCGTTCGTCTGGCCGAAGTTGTTCGGGACGGGGAGCTGGTCGACCCTGCTCGCCACCTGTCTGACGTACGGGGTCTGTGAGGAACTGGCTCGCTACGCCAGCTTCCGCTGGGTGCCGGTCATGCGTCGCCACCGCGACGACTCCGGTGCGGTCGCGGCCGGTCTCGGCCACGGCGGTGCCGAGTCGATCCTGTTCGGCCTGCAACTGGGTGCTGCCGTGCTGCTCGTCACGCTGTCCGGCACGGTTCCTGCGGGGATGGGGGCGCCGACGCCGCTCGAGGTGCTGATGGCCGGCGTGGACCGGCTGCCTGCGCTGGCCGGCCAGGTGGCCTTTGCGGTGCTCGTCGTGCTCGCGTTCCGGCGCAGTCGCTGGTTCCTGCTCGTCGCCATCGGAGTTCACGGCGCGGTCGACTTCATCGTGTTCGGGATCCAGAAGGCCGTGCCCGGCTATGGCTTCGAGATCGTGTTCGTCCTGATCGGGGTGGCTGCCCTGCTGTTCGTGCGGACGATGCTCCGCCGCCCCGAGCTCGCTCGGCTCGATGGGCCGGTGACCGTCGGCGTTGCCGGAGGAGTTGGCCACTAAACTCGGGTCGTGCAGTGCCCCGTGGACCAGACCGTGCTGCAGGTGAGCGAGCGCGGCGGGGTCGAGATCGACCATTGCCCGACCTGTCGCGGAGTGTGGCTGGATCGAAGCGAGCTGGACAAGATCCTCGACCGTGCCGCAGCCGTGGCCCCGGTGCAGGCGCCTCGGGCCGAGAGTGTGAGCTACCCGGTCTACGACCCGCGTAACACCGGGCACGACCCGCGCTTCCAGGGCTACGACCCGCGCTACCGCAAGAAGAAGAAGCGATCCTTCCTGGACGACTTCTTCGATTGATCGTTGCCGGAATCCGCACCACCCCCGTCCTCGGAAACTGTGCACGTCTTACCTCGACACGCCGGTGAACAGTGCGAGACGTGCACAGTTTCACGGGTGGTGCGACGCCGTCTGACCCACCCGACCTGGCCGCCCGGTCGACGTCAGATCGTCCGGATCTCGAGATCGGCGTAGCCGGCCGCACGCAGCGGCTCAGCCAGCGTGTCGGCGTCACCGACCACGACCAGGGTGAGGTCGTCGAGACGGACCAGTTCGGCGTACGCGGCGGTTGCCGACTCCGGGGTGACCGCGGCCAGTGCCGCGAGATTGCTGTCCACGTAGTCGTCGCCCAGTCCGGCGAGCACCTGGGTCGCCGCTTGGTCCGCGACCCCGTCGGCGGTTGCGTAGCGCAGGGGTGAGACGCCGGCGAAGTACGTGATCGCGTCGGCGACCTCGACGGCGGTGATCGGCCGATCTGCGACCTGCAACAGCTCTCGGGCGGTGACCAGCGCATCCGCCACGACATCGGTTCGAAACGAGCCCTGGAGGGCGTACGTCCCACCGCTACGGAGCGGGGAGAAGCCGAACCGGACGCCGTAGGTGTAGCCCTTCTCCTCCCGCAACACAGCATTGAGCCGGGACAAGAAGGCGCCGCCCATCGCATAGCCGGCCACCGTGATGTCGGCCCACAGCGGGTGGGTGCGGTCGATGCCGAAGCCACCGAGCCGGACGTCGGCCTGGACCGAGCCCGGGCGGTCCACGATCAGCGCGCGCCGCAGGGCGGCGGCCGGCTGCTCTCGCTCGCCCGCCAGCTGCGCGGGCACCTGCCAGCCACCGAACGTCTGCTCGGCGAGCTCGGCCGGGTCGGTTCGGAAGTCGCCGGCGAGGATCAAGGTGGCGCCGCGCGGACCAAACCGGTCGGTGTGGAAGCCCCGGACCTGCTCCGGCCCCACGGCAGCGACCGTCTCCGGCTCACCGGCGGTCATCCGGGACGCCCGGAAGCTCGAATCGAAGATCGTCCCCCGGAACACCATCGAGGCGAGCTGGGAGGAGTTCGCTTGACTCTGCTCGATCTCGGCCAGGCGCAGCTGGACATGACGGCTGACGTCCGCGTCGTCCAGTAGCGGGCTCGTGACCGCCTCGGCGAACAGGGCGAGGGCCGGATCCAGCCGCGAGACCGGTACGTCCAGAACGGCCTGGATGCCGGACAGGCTGACGTCTACACCGAAACCGGCGCCCTCGGTCTCCAGCAGCTCGGCGAATTCCTCGCCGGGGTGATCGTGGGTTCCCTCGTCGAGCGTGCGGGCGGTGATCGTGGCCACGCCCTCGTGGCCCCGGCCCTCGTTCTCCAGTCCGACGGGAATCACGAGATGACCCGCCACCACATGCTGTCCGGGGAGTGGATAGACGAGCAGTTGGATCCCGTTGGACAGCGTGCTCCGGGTGGGTCTGGGGAAGTTCCACGGTCCCGGCGGAGCTACCTGAGGTTGTCCGGGGAAGTTGCTCACGAACGTACCTCCGGCTCGGTTTCCGGGTCGACTTGGTGGAGCGGGACCTGATCATCTTGGCGGTAGTGCAGGGTCGCTCGACGGTCCGGGCCGAACCAGGTCGCCGCTGCGGCGGCGATGTCCGACGGCTGCACGGCGGCGATCTCACTCACTCGCCGGTTGATCAGGGTCGGGTCCCCGAGCAGCGTGGCGTGCTCACCGATCGCGTCCGCTCGTGAGTCGATCCGGGCCAGCTCGTGCAACCAGGAGCGTTCGAACTGGGCTTTGGCGCGACGGAGCTCCAACTCGGTGGGACCGTCGTCCGCCAGCGCCGTGACCTGGCTGATCAGCTCAGCCTCCAGTCGGCCCAGGCTGACCCCGTCGCGGGCCCGGGCGTAGGCGAAGCCGAACGAGTTGCCACCGATCAGGCCCATCGTGGAGGCACTGGCGCTCTCGGCAATCTGGAGGTTGCGGACCAGGTGCTTGTGCAGCCGACTCGTCTGGCCGTGACCGAGAACGGTGAACAGCAGGTCCAAGGCATCGAACGCCGCGGTCCCTCGTCGGGGCAGCCGCCACGTCACGTAAACCGCATCGGCGGGCACGTCGGCGACGAGCTGGTCGCGAGGCGCGTCGACCAGCGGTGGCAGCTCGTCGTCCGGTGGCGGGTCTGGCCGGGGAGCAGGGACCAGATGAGCGAAGTAGGTCTCTGCCTTGGCGAACGCCGCTGCCGGATCGACGTCGCCGGCGATGGTGAGAACGGCGTTGTCCGGCCGGTAGTGGGTGGCGAAGAACGCCCGGACGTCCGCCAGCGTGGCCGCGTCCAGGTCGTCCATGGAGCCGATCGTGGTGTGGCCGTAGGGGTGGTCCGCCGGAAAGGTGAGGGAGACGAGCCGCTCCATCGCGTTCCCGTACGGGACGTTGTCGTAGCGCTGCCGCTTCTCCTCCTTCACCACCTCACGCTGGTTGTCGAGGCTCTCCTGAGTGAGCGCATCCAGGAGCGTGCCCAGCCGATCGGCTTCCAGCCACAGGGCGAGGTCGAGCCCGCCGGTCGGCAGCGTCTCGAAGTAGTTGGTCCGGTCGAACCACGTGGTGGCGTTCACCGATGCGCCTGCGGCCTGCATCAAGGCGATGTGCTGGCCCGACGGCACGTGCGCGGATCCCTGGAACATGACGTGCTCGAACAGGTGCGCGAAGCCGGTCCAGCCCGGCCGCCCGGCCACCCCGATCTGCTCGTGCCGAGACCCCACGTCGTACCAGAGGTTGACCGCAACCGACGGCGCTCCGTGGTCGGGGCTGGCGATCACCCGCAGTCCATTGTCCAGAGTGTGCTCGGTGATCGGGTAGTCCAGATCGTCCTGCGCGGCGGTCATGGCCTCCATCTCAGCACATCGCCCCCGGACGGCGGGCCACTCGGGTGTACTCGGGTAGCGTCGGACAGGTGCTGATCGCCGAGGAGTTCCTCCTGCTCGCCCTGGACGACGTCTCCGGGCGCAAGACGATGGGCTCGGAAAGCCTAGAGCCTGCCCTCGGAGCCGCGTTGATCGTCGAGCTGGTACTGACCGAGCGGATCCGAGTCACGCCGGCGGACGCCGGTTGGCGTGATCGTGGCAGGGTGCGGACCCTGAACCCGGCCCCGACCGACGATCCCGAGCTGGACGCCGTCCTGGCCGAGCTGCAACGACGAGAAGGCGCGAAGGTCAAGGATCTGATCACGCCGCTGAGCACGAAAGCGGATCACGAAGGGACTGCCCGAACGGCTCTCGGCCCGACTCTGCGTGACGGCGGTGCTCGCGGAGGAGGAGGCCAAGATCTTGGGTCTGTTCCCGACCCGCCGGTTCATCACCCGTGACCCCGAACCCGAGGAGCACATCCGCCGTCGACTGCAGTCCGCCCTGGTGGGTGGCGAGACCCCGACGGAGCGGACCACCGCGTTGATCGCGTTGTTGCAGGCGACGAATCGAGTGACCAAGATCGTCCATACCGAGGACAAGCGTGCGCTGCGGGCCCGGGCCAAGGAGCTCTCCAGCGGAGATTGGGCCGCGAAGGCGGTCAAGGACGCCATCGACGAGACGTTTGCCGTGATGGCTAGCATCGGGGCGACCGCGGGCGCTGCCGGCGGGTCCAGCTAGCTATCCGGCCGGCCCACCTCCCCCGGAAAGTGGGCGCTAGTGACACCTCTCATCGGCGTGTCGCCGTCACGAGCGCCCACTTTCCGAGGGGGTTGGGGGGTGGTGGGCGGTGGGTTCATGGAGCAGGCCGGCGGCTCGGGCGGGTGCGGCGTACGCGAGGGCCAGGGTGTCCACGGTGTCGTGGGCGTTGAGCCCGCTCGGGTTCGGGACGACCCAGGTGCGGGCATCGTGCAAGCGTTCCGGCTGCTCGCCGTTCGTCGTCTTGGGCCTGCCGAAGGCAATGCGGTACGCCGTCACTCCGAGTACGGCCACGACGAGCGGGCGGTGCTCGGCGACGAAGGCGAGGAGCCGGTCTTGGCCTGCCTGCAGTTCGGAGCGGCTCAGCTCGTCCGCCCGAGCGGTGGCTCGCCGGACCAGGTTGGTGATGCCGATGCCACGGTCGCGGAAGTAGTCGCGATCGGCATCGGTCATCCCGGCGGACGGGTCGATGGCTCGATCGATGATGCCGGCCTTGCGTAGCGCCGGATAGAACCGGTTGCCCGGCCGGGCAAAGTGGGTCTGGACCGCTGCGGTCCACAAACCGGGGTTGATGCCCACGAACAGCAAGCGGAGGTCCGGACCGACGAGATCGGGGACGCTCACGTCGCGGTACGACTCCAGTTGCGCCCGGGTGAAACCCACCCGTGCGACCCTAACCGACCGCAGGACTCCGCAGAAACTGGGCGCTGCCGACACCTTCGCCCGGCGTCCCACCCCTTCGCCGCGTTCGGATCCCTTCCGCTGGCGCGGTTCCACCAGTACGCGCAAGGCGTGGACATCTGGGCGGCACCGACGCTGGCCACCGGCGATGCCTGGGTGGCGACGATGCGACACATCGCCCGTGAAGGGCGGTGCTATGTGATCGGGGTCAACCCCTGCGTGCACATCGATCAGATCCCGATCGACTTCCCCGATCGGGACCGTGTCTGGCGCGTCGATGACAGAGCGCGACCAGAACACCATCAACCTGAGCCGTGGTTCAACCTTCCCCACTCTTCGACCCCATCGAGAAGATCACCGGAGAAGCATCACGACGTCGCCGTTGTGGACGCCGAGGGGCAGCTGGTGGCCAAGCGGCGGATCGCCGACTCGGCGTCCGGGTTCGCGGGGTTGACCGCGATGCTGGCCGACGCCGGCGACACGCAGGAGGCACCGATCCCGGCGAGCGGCGTGCAGGCGCTGCGGCCCCTCTCCACCCTGAACACCGAGTGCGACAGCATCGACCAGCTCGGACACGCCGTGGCGGAGGCGTTCGCGGCCCACCCCGACCACCAGATCATCACCAGCTTCACCGGGCTGGGTGATGTCACCGGCGCCAGGGTTCTCGCCGAGATCGGCACCGGTTCGCCGACGCCCGTTCGTTGAAGGCCTACGCCGGCTCGGCGCCAATCACCAGAGCGTCTGGCCGCAGCCTGTCGGTCACCCGACGGCGGGTCAAGAACAACCGCCTGGCCGCCGCTGGGTTCGTCTGGGCGTTCGTCGCCGCCACCCACTCACCCGGCGCCAGCACGCTCTACTACCACCGACGACAGCAGGAAGACCGCCATGCCGCCGAGCCGCGCAACGTGTTCAACCGCCTCATCGGGTGCCTCTTCCACTGCCTCCAGACCGGCCAGACCTACCACGAAACCACAACATTCCCAGCAGCCAGCAAGCAGCCGAAAGCCATCGCTGCTTGACAGTTGGCAAGATCGGAGGTCTGTGACCCGAGAGACCGCACAGCTCGGGTGGAACTTCGTGAAAGGGCCAGAGCCGCGACGGGAACCGGGCGCTCAAGCATCGTCTGCAGGCCGAGGGGGTCGCGCATGCGGCGCTGGTCTATGACGGCGACCGGGCCGTCGCCTGGGCGGAGTTCGGATCACCGGAGGAGCTACCCGACATCCAGCACCGCAAGGAGTACCTCGCCACTGCCGAGCGGCTGCCAGACTACCGGGTCACCTGCATCCTGGTCGAGCGCGGCCTTCGCAGTCAGGGCCTGACCGCGACTGCCCTCGCGGAGCCGTCGAACGGATCGCCCAGGCTGGCGGTGGCCTGGTCGAGGGCTACCCGCACGACACCGCCGGCGTCCGGAAGAAACTCCTCGTTCCTCTACAACGGCACCCGCACGATGTACGAGCGTGGAGGCTTCACCTACGACCGACCCAAGGGCCAGGGCAACTGCGTGATGGTGCGTGAGGTGGCCCCGAGCACACGGGGCTGAAACGCACTCCCATGCCTGTGTGTATGGTCGATTCTGCTGACGAGCGTTCGTCTCTGACCGGCTGTAGGTCAGTTAGAGCGCTGCCCCGGTCGGAAACTGTTCTGTCCAGAGGCATGCCTATGGTTGCTCGCATGACAAGCACCTTCGGATTCACGCCTGGCCAGCCACCAGAGTGGGACATCGAGCGTTTTATGCGCGGCGACGAGGTCGACACGGCCGTGATCACCCTGGAACGCAATCGGCGTACGTTCGCGTGGAAGTGTGCCGATGTGGACGCCGAAGGGCTGGGGCTGCGGCTCGGTGCGTCGTCGGTCACGCTGGGAGGTTTGCTGAAACACCTGGCGTGGGTCGAGGAGCTCTATTTCCAACACAGGCTTGCCGATCGACAGTTCAGGGCGCCGTTCGACCAACTGGACCTCGACAGCGACTGGGCGGACTGGGCGTGGAGTATGGCGGCTGACGACACCCCCGACGCGCTACGTGCGCTTTGGGTCGACACGGTGCACCGCTCGCGCGCAGCCCTGGCCGAGGCGCTCTCCCGCGGTGGCTTGGAGCAGACGACCCCAAACGGGATGAGCCTGCGCCGGCTGCTGGCAGACATGATCGAGGAGTACGCCCGTCACACCGGGCACGCCGACCTGCTCCGCGAGCAAGTCGACGGGGTTACCGGAGAAGGCGCTCCGCAGGACTTCCCGGCGCCCTGAGCTCAGCCCGATACGCCCTGTTATGCGGCTCATCGCAGCTTGAAGGTGTAGCCGTCGGCGCGTCGATGTCCAGATAGGCGTCGAGGTTTCCGCAGTCAGCCAACTATCCGGTCGATGCTCGGTTTGGAGTCGTTCACCAGCGTCGGGGCGGGCACGGGCGTGGGCCACTCGCTCACATCCCAGCCGGTGGCGACGTGCTGCGGCCGGGTCCAGACGGTGATCTTCATCGGGATTGGTTCCGCCGTCTGGGTGCTGGCCGCGGGCTGTCGGTGGACCCGGGCTCGTCGGTCTCCCCTGGCCTGGGAAGGTGACTATCACCTCCGTCTGCTGCGCCGGGAGCGCCGGGTAGGTGGTGACGAGGGTCGCCAGCCGATCGGCTTGGCGCAGTGCTGAGGGCCACTCCCGGAGATCACTGCACAGGCACTGGTGGTCTCCTCTGATCCGGTCGAGTCGGTGATCAGCAGGGGACGGATGGTACCGGGTGCGTCCTCGGTGCCGAGTAGCGGAGCGCTCGCGGACACGCGGTTCCCGGTGGGTCTGCCCTCGGTGGCTCCGAAGGGTGGGGTGGAGGCCCGGTGCAGCCCGGGTCCGTCGGTCAGCGACCGGACCCGCCACTGCACCGATGTGGAGGTGCTGCTGGCCACCACCCGATCCACGGCGAGCCCGAGACGCTGCCCGCCCGGGCCGGGGTAGTCGAATCCTGGTCCGGGTAGGTACAGCGGTGGTGGGGGACAGCCGACTCAGGTCGGTGAGTTCGGCGGCCCGAGGCACCGTCCCCGATCCGGTGACCGCGACCTGAGGGATGATCGGCACCGTGGCGATTGCCACGTCGACGGTGGTCAGGTCCGGCGGTAGTTCGGCAAACGCGACCTGCAGCAGCCGAGTCCGGCCGATCACGAGGTCGCTCTGGACGTCGGCAACGGAGCTGCACAGGCACTCCTCGGAGTGTCCCTGGTGCGTGAGCGGACGATAGACGCGGCCGGCCCGCAGGTCGACCAGAGCGATGGCCGGCCGTCCGCCACCGCGGCTCAAGCCCAGGTCGCTCCGGTCGGGTGCGCGATCACCGGCACTCAGGCCGGCGGCCGCGAGTGGGGTGATCGACCAGTCCAGGACTGCGGCACCGGCGATCCGACGGACGGCGTGCACCGCGAGGCGTACCGTGACGTCGGTGTCGTCGGCGGTGGTCCAGACTTCTTCTCCGACGACGGGCAGGTCGGTGTCCAGCGGTGTCGGCGTGCGAGCGGTCGGCTCCGCGGGTCGCCTCGCGGAGAGGGAAGGCGGGTCGGAGACCCCCGTTCCCGATCGTCGTAGGTGCAGGCCCCGAGTGCCAGCTGAACTGACAGGACCGAAGCCATCCTTCCGGTCGTTCTCCAGGTTGTTCATCACCGTCAACGGACGGACCGAACGGCGAAGCTGAAGATCCCACGGCCAACTATCCTGGCGGCATGCCGCCAGGCTGTTTTTTCTTGGTGTTCTGGAAGGCTGCGCACTTCCAACCGTCGCTGGCGTCGATCATCACAATGGTCCGTCCTTTGTCGTGTCTGATCTTGGCCCCTTTGACGATGCCACCTGCCGTGGTCACCCCGCACGTCGCATCTTTGTCGTGGGGCACGCTCAGATGCTGCCTGGCCAGCTCTTCCAGCCCGGCTTCCTGGGCCCGGGCCATCACCGGGACCAGCCCAGCACCCAGACGCGATCACCCTGCACGAGGGTCAGCTTGACCTCAGACCTGGGGCACTGCGCGTTGGCTGCTGCGCGGCTTGGCAACCCGGACCTGACGTCCCCCGGCTGTCCTCGCAGCCACGGTGGAAGAAGACGCCGGACACGCCCAGACTCACGCCGCGGCCGAAGCTCGCCGCAGCTGCTAGGGCTTCGGTTCGGGTTGAGGCTGGCTGGTTGGGATCGGGTCGGTATCAATCCAGCGGTGATGTGGGGCTGGTGATCACCGGACGCGGGGCGGTGTCGACGGAGAGCCGGAAGATGTCGGGACGGTGGTAGTGGCCCACGGGGTCGAAGAACCGCCGCGCCGCGTGCACCACCGAAAGGTCGACCTCGGCGGTCAAGATCCCCTCCTGCTCCCTCAGCGGGCCGGCCAGCACTTCACCGCTCGGGCTCACGATGACGCTGTTCCCGGGTTCGACCCACTCCCCGTCCT
>JBBSQJ010000060.1:0-19866 GCA_038257965.1 Propionibacteriales bacterium | reverse complement strand
GTCTTCCATGCCGCGAACCTGCTGTACGGGCTGACGTTTGCGTTACGGGGCGACCTCGACGGGTACCGCCCAGACGTCGGCGTCTGGGAGGTATCCGAGGCCGACGGATCCGGGGTCGGCCTGTTCGTCGGCGACTACTTCACCCGCGACGGCAAGCGCGGCGGAGCGTGGTCCGAATCGCTGGTCGCGCAGTCCCACCTGCTCGGCGACCGGCCCGTCGTGGCCAACAACATGAACGTCCCCCGGCCGCCGCCCGGCCGTCAAGCCAGGCTCGCCACCGACGAGGTCGAGACGTTGTTCCACGAGTTCGGGCACGCCCTGCACGCCCTGCTGTCGGACGTGACGTATCCGCGGCTGTCCGGCACCGCTGTGGCCCGCGACTTCGTCGAGTTCCCCTCCCAGGTGAACGAGATGTGGCTGAGCTGGCCGACGGTTCTCTCCCACTACGCGCGGCGGGTGGACGACGGCTCGCCCATGCCGGCCGAGCTGGCCGAGTCGCTGGGCCGCCGGCCGACCTTCAATCAGGGATTCGAGACCGTTGCGTCGGTTGCCGCGACCTGGATCGACCTGGCCTGGCACCGGCTCACCTACGAGCAAGCACTGGCGGTGACCGACGTCGCCGAGTTCGAGCAGCGGATGCTGGCGGAGGTCGGACTCGACATCGACACGATCCCGCCGCGTTATCGGGGACCGTACTTCAACCACATCTTCTCCGGCGGATACTCCGCGGGCTACTACTCCTACCTGTGGAGCGAGGTGCTCGACGCCGACACCGTCGAGTGGTTCGCGGAGCACGCCGATCAGCTCCGCGCGGCGGGACAGCGCTTCCGCGATGAGTTGCTGAGCCGGGGCGGGAGCGTACCCGAGATGGAGATGTACGAAGCCTTTCGCGGCCGGCCGCCTCGAATCGAACCGCTGCTGGCCCGTCGCGGTCTGCTCCCGGCCCGTGATAGGCGTCCGGTCCCAAGCTGACCGCCGGGGCGGTCCAGGTGCCCAATCCGTTGCCGACCTGCCCTGGGCCTGTCGAAGGGCCGCTCCGGTTCCTCACGCGTGCGGCTTCCCACCGATCGAGAACGCGGCGGCCGGACCCGGTTCGGCGAGCACCTTCGACACCAGTGGTGACTTCGCTGACAGCACGACCCAAGCGGTCCGGACCAGCCATCAGCGGCGACTAGCATGTGGGTCTGCGCCCACCACGAAAGGCCCACCGTGTCGGAGCTTCCCGGTGATCTGACGCCTACCGGCGTCCCTGGACCGTTCGCAACCCTCGGACTGACATTCGACGACGTCTTGTTGCAGCCTAACGAGAGCGACGTCTCGCCATCCCAGGTCGACACCACGACGCACGTCTCGAAGCGGATCTCGGTCAAGATCCCCCTCGTCTCGTCCCCGATGGACACGGTGACCGAGGCACGGATGGCCGTCGCGATCGCGCGGCAAGGTGGCCTCGGGGTGATCCACCGCAACCTGTCGATCGAGGACCAGGCGCACCAGGTCGACGTGGTGAAGCGCTCCGAGGCCGGCATGGTCGACGAGCCGATCACGATCTCCGCGGACGCGACGATCGGGGAGGCCGATGCGATGTGCGGCCGGTATCGCATCTCCGGCGTGCCGGTGGTCGATCGCGACATGCGGCTGCTCGGCATCGTCACGAACCGTGACATGCGGTTCGAGAACGACCCGAGCCGGTTGGTCGGTGATGTGATGACGAAGATGCCGCTGATCACCGGGACGGTGGGCATCAGCAGCGAGGACGCGATGAAGCTGCTGGCCACCAACAAGATCGAGAAGCTGCCGTTGGTCGATGATCGCGGCCGGCTCGAGGGTCTGATCACGCTCAAGGACTTCGTCAAGTCCGACCAGTATCCCGACGCCACCAAGGATCACCACGGCCGCCTCCGGGTCGGCGCGGCCGTCGGCTTCTTCGGCGATGCCTGGAAACGAGCGATGGCGCTCGTCGAAGAGGGGGTGGACCTGCTTGTGGTGGACACGGCCCACGGGCACTCCCACGGAGTCGTCGACATGGTCCGCCGGTTGAAGGCCGAACCGGCCACCGGCGACGTCGATGTCGTCGCCGGAAACGTGGCGACGTACGCCGGTGCCAAGGCTCTCGTGGAGGCCGGGGTCGACGGGGTCAAAGTCGGCGTTGGGCCGGGCTCGATCTGTACCACCCGGGTGGTCGCCGGCGTCGGAGTACCTCAGGTCACCGCGATCCACAACGCGTCGCTGGCGTGCCGGGACGCAGGTGTTCCACTGATCGGTGATGGCGGGCTGCAGTACTCGGGCGACATCGCCAAGGCCCTCGTCGCCGGGGCCGACGCCGTGATGCTCGGTTCGTTACTGGCCGGTTGCGAGGAGAGTCCCGGCGAGCTGATCTTCTTGAACGGCAAGCAGTTCAAGACCTACCGCGGGATGGGTTCGCTCAGCGCGATGGCTTCCCGTGGCCGTAACGCATCGTTCTCCAAGGATCGCTACTTCCAAGGCGATGTCACCAACGACTCGAATCTGATCGCCGAGGGGATCGAGGGTCAGGTGCCGTTCCGCGGCCCGCTCGCCGCCGTCGCGTACCAACTCGTCGGGGGACTCCGGCAGTCCATGTTCTACACCGGTGCCGCTACCATCCCCGAACTGCACCAACGCGGCCGGTTCGTCCGGATCACTTCGGCCGGTCTGCGGGAGTCGCACCCGCACGACATCCAAATGACCGTGGAGGCACCGAACTACTCTGGTTAGTTCGTCGGTTCGGACCCGCTCCGCTGCTCATGACTTTCACGTGCTACTCGACTCGCAGCCGGCCTGGGCTGCTGCCGCGATCTACCGCGGCTGCCCGTTCAGGCGAAAGGCAAGGCCGGCACTCCGCTTACCGACGCTCACTCGGGTCGGCTGCGTACACGTCACCGTCACCCAACCCGCAGTACGGCTAGGGTTCAACCATGTTCGAGATCGGTCGGAGCAAACGGGCGGAGCAGGCGTTCGCGTTCGACGACATCGCCATCGTCCCATCTCGACGCACTCGTGGCGACGAGGAGGTGTCGTTGACCTGGCGGATCGACGCCTACACCTTCAACGTCCCGCTGATCGCAGCTCCGATGGACTCGGTGATGTCCCCGGCGACAGCCATCCAGCTCGGCCGGCTCGGCGGTCTCGGCATACTCAACCTCGAAGGTCTGTGGACGCGCTACGAAGATCCTGAGCCGCTGCTCGAAGAGATCATCGACGCGCCCGACGCGAGGGCCGCGACCCAGCGCATGCAGGAGATCTATGCAGAACCGATCAAGCCCGAGCTGATCGGCCGACGGATCGCCGAGCTCCGGGCGGCGGGAGTGCCGGCAGCCGGGGCGCTCAGTCCACAGCACACCTCCGTGTACGCGAAGACCGTCGTCGATGCCGGCGTCGACTTCTTCGTCATCCGTGGAACGACGGTGTCGGCCGAGCACGTCTCAAGCGAGCGGGAGCCGCTCAACCTCAAGCAGTTCATCTACGATCTCGACGTCCCGGTGATCGTCGGCGGCTGCGCCACCCACCAGGCTGCCCTGCATCTGATGCGAACCGGCGCCGCCGGCGTCCTGGTCGGGTTCGGCGGTGGTGCGGCTTCGACCAGCGGATCGGTGCTCGGCGTCGCCGTGCCG
Organism: Propionibacteriales bacterium; assembly: GCA_038257965.1. Lineage (GTDB taxonomy): Bacteria > Actinomycetota > Actinomycetes > Propionibacteriales > Propionibacteriaceae > Microlunatus. The sequence goes on along the minus strand of JBBSQJ010000060.1, from coordinate 16,237 downwards.
ATGGCTAGCGCGGTCTCCGACGTCGCCGCGGCCCGCCGGGACTATCTCGACGAGTCCGGAGGCCGCTACGTCCATGTCATCGCCGACGGCTCCGTCGGCAGGTCGGGAGACATCGCCAAGGCGATTGCCTGCGGAGCCGACGCGGTGATGGTCGGGTCTCCGCTGGCCCGGGCCGCCGAAGCTCCCGGACAGGGCTTTCACTGGGGTCCGGAGGCCTGGCATCCCAGCCTCCCGCGCGGCGAACGCGTCGCGTTCGGCAGGGTCGGCACGTTGGAGCAGATCCTGCTCGGACCGTCGACCGTCCCGGACGGCACGATGAATCTCGTCGGTGCACTTCGAAAGGCCATGTCGACCACCGGCTACACGGAGGTGAAGGAGTTTCAGCGGGTCGAGGTCGTGGCCGGCTAGGTGTCTCCCGTCCTCGACCGAGCCGCCCGCGGTGCGGCTTTGGAACAGATGAGTTCTCAGCCGCTCGACGCGCTCGTGATCGGTGGTGGTGTGGTGGGAGCAGGCACCGCGCTGGATCTGGTCAGCCGGGGTCTGCGAGTCGCTGTGGTCGAAGCCCGGGACTGGGCGGCCGGCACCTCGAGTCGCTCCAGCAAGCTGATCCACGGCGGGCTGCGCCACCTCGAGCTCTTCCAGTTCGAGCTCGTCCGGGAGTCCCTCCGCGAACGCACCTTGCTGCTCGACCGGCTCGCTCCTCACCTGGTCCATCGGGTGCCCTTCCTCTACCCGCTGCACCATCACGCGATCGAGCGTGCGTACGTCGGCGCCGGTCTGGCGCTCTACGACGGCATGGCCCGGGTGCCCGGACAACCGAGTGCGTTGCCGCATCACCGGCATCTGGCGCTCCGCTCGGTCAGACGAGTCGCCCCCGGACTGGCCAGCGACCACATCACCGGTGGGGTCCAGTACTACGACGCGCAGGCCGACGACGCCCGATACGTCGTCACGCTGATCCGCACGGCCGCCGCCTACGGCGCCCAGGTGGCCAGTCGGGCGGCCGTCACCGACCTGATCGCGGACGGCGATCGGGTGACCGGTGCCCGCGTCGTCGATCAGTTGAGCGGTGCCGAACGCGAGGTGCGCGCCAAAGTCGTCGTCAGCTCGGCCGGCATCTGGACCCAGCAGATCTTGGGGCTGCTCGGCAACGGGGTCCCACCCGAGATCACGGCCAGCCTCGGCATTCACCTCGTCGTCCCGCGGGATCGGATCCGGGCGTCCACCGGTGTGGTCACCCGCAGCGGCAGTTCGGTGCTGTTCTTGATCCCGTGGGGTCGATTCTGGATCATCGGCACCACCGATACTCCATGGCGCGCGGAGATCGATCGGCCGATCGCATCGGCCAGGAATGTCACCGACCTGCTCGCAGCAGTCAACGAGCACCTCGCCATCGCGCTGACCACCGACGACGTGATCGGCTGCTATGCCGGTCTGCGGCCGATGGCGCCGCCGGTGACCCGCCCGCGCCGCCGGACGGACGTGGCCGGCTCCCCGCTGTCCAGCGAGCACACGGTGTTCAGGCCACGACCTGGCTTGGTCGTTGTCGCCGGAGGCTCATTCACCACCTATCGGGTGATGGCCGCGCGAGCCGGCGACGCCGCCGGACGTGAGATCGGCGGGCTGATCGAGCCGTCGGTGACCGCGCGGGTGCCACTACTGGGTGCAGACGGCTACCACGCGCGCTGGAACCAGCGACACCTGCTCGCCCGTCAGGCAGGATTGCCGGTCGCGCGAGTCGAGCACCTGCTGAACCGGTACGGTTCGCTGTCGGACGGGCTGCTGGCCATGATCATCACCGATCCGACCCTGGGTAACCCGGTGCCCGGCGCCGAGGACTACCTCGCCGCCGAGATCGTGTACGCGGCCAGCCAAGAAGGGGCATTGCACCTGACCGACATCCTCCGCCGACGTACGGGGATCGCGGTCGAGACCCGAGACTGGGGGGTCTCCGCGGCTCCCTACGCCGCTCAACTGGTCGCGGAGGTGCTCGGCTGGGACGAGCACGAAACGGCCCGTCAGATCAGCGTCTACCTCCGAGGAGTCGAGGCGGAACGGGTCGCCACCAACCCGTGATCGTCGCGGCCGCTCCTTCGATGGCCAGCGGGTGCCGGACAGTCCTCAGGTCGCGGGCTCGGGGAGCAGCGGGACCATCTGGGACCAGCGGTTGATCTCACACCCGTTGGTACGCGAGAAGGTGGCCGACACCTTCTGTCCACTCCAGGTGCCCTTGATCCTCGCGCGCTCTGGACCGCCGTAGATCATGGTGCAGGCCTGATCCTTCGCGACCGGAGGAAGAGCCGCGGCGCCGTTCACCTCCAGCGCCTGGCACGCACCGACCGGATCAGGATGGTTGCCGCCTGCCGGATTGCAGTTCAGACGCCAGGTGCGGGCGGGCGCTCCCCTGTCGGATTCAACCACGATGGTCAGGTCGGCGGTGGGGCCTGGCGGGGTCGCGGTCGGGGAAGATGTCGGTGTGCCAGTGCCAGCCGGGTCCGCACCCTGGGTCGGGGCCGCAACGTCGGGACGGCAGCCCACCAGCCCGAGCAGGAGAATCGCAGCGCCCAGTCCGAGCAGGCGACCCCAGCCAGGCTCCATCACGTTGCGTCCCCCTCGTCCCCGCAGACCCGCAGCAACCTTACGTGCCGCTCGGGCACGGTGTGACGTTTCCAGGCAGGCCGCGAACCCCACCGGTCGGGCATCGTCCGGGTTCGGCGCCTGCCGACCGCGAGGGGGCAGACCAGAGCGGGTCCGGCCTCGATGTTGCCGAGACCGGACCCACTGCCCGTTCCTGATCGAGCGTTCACCGAAACAACGCCCGACCAGGCCTGTCGCGCGGTCGGATCGAGCACCGGAACCGTGCTCGGCGTCGAAGACCGCGCAGTCTTGGACGGTATCTGCCTAGGTCGTGACCGTCATCAGCCAGGCCAGCAGGTACGAACGGCTGTTGCCGTCGTCGATCCACTTGGCGTCCAGTGTTCGGGCCGCGGTCAGTGCCGACTTGCGTTCGGTGTCGCCGGCCAGCGCGGAGTACATCAGCAGGTAGTCGCCGAACTTCTGGTCGAACTTCCCGCCCGTCGCCTCCGCCACGTTGGCCTTGATCCGCTCGGCGTCCCCGCCGAGGTACGTCGACGCGGGACTCATCGGGATGACGAGGATGCCCAGCATGGCTGCCGGCTCGGGGGAGAACCAGGTGGCATAGTCACGCTTGCCACCCCAGTTCAGCGGAACGATCTTGTGGCCATAGCCGTCATAGACCGGCTCACTGCTGTCGAAGTTCGTCCAGTAGGCCAGGCCGGCCTGCGCCTCGGTGGACAGCATCCAGGTCGCCTCGGTCTCGAGTTCGGAGTTGCCGCTGCTCTTGGCCCACTTGGCCAGGCCGGTCCATGCGGTGATCGCCTCCGAGCTCGACTCCTGGTTGTTGCCGTCGGCGAACGGTGAGGTCCCCGACGCCCAGGAGTGACCGGCGTAGGCGTCGAACACCCGGCGGTCCGGGAACTTCTCGTTGCCGGCGCTGGAGGCGATGTCGGCGGCCAGCAGGTTCATCACTGGCGCATACTGCTTCGCCAGTTCGGGATCGTCCTGGGCGAGCACACCGGCGGCGTACAAGAAGTAGCCGTAGTGGAAGTGGTGATCGTTGAACTCATCGGAGCCGAACGACGGCGTCAGACCCACCACGCCCTTGTTGGTTTCGTCGTAGACGAAGCAGAAGGCGTCCCTCTTGGTCGCGCCGGTCGGATCGGTCCATTGACCAAGGACCTCGGTCAGCTTCGCCTTGGCATCCGCAGCGGGTCCGGACAGTTTCAACTGGGTCGCCAGCTGCCACAGCATCGTGACCCGATAAAGGGCCTTGCCGCCGAAGTAGGTATCCGCGGGAAACGCCGGGATGGCGGCGATGTCGGTGGTCACCGCTTCCGACAGCTCCCTCTTCTCCCCGCTGTCGAGCGCGTCCACGTCCAGCGAACTGGTCGGCTCCGACAGTGGCGTCGTGTAGCTGAGTTCGTTGCCCGAGCAGAGCTCGAGCGTGCCGTAGATGCTCGGGTAGGTCCCGAGCCCCGTCTTCACGCCGCTGTCCAGCGTCTTGCGCTGGTGCGGCATCGCGGCGAACGCCGTGTGGCCCTCGGCCTGGTAGGTCAGCGTCGTGGACACGGTGTCGCCGGAGATCGTGTAGTCCAGCGAGCTACCGGTCACCGCGTTCGGGGCCAGCTGGGCCAGGGCAGCGGCCGCACCATCGGCCGGGACGGCGAAGAGAACGACCGATCCGCCCTCGGACAGCTTGACGCGTGGCCCGTCGACCTTGCCGTCGGTCACGACGAGGCCGTACGTGGTCTTGCCAGCCTGCACCGTCCAGAAGTCGCCGGAGGCGACGAACGGAAGGTTCAACTTCACAGTGCCGGACTTCTCGGCGGTGTAGCGGACGAATGGCGAACCCTGGACGATCGTGGTCTTGCCCAACGGCTTCCCGGTGCCGTCGAGGTGGTCGATCGTCACTGTCAGGGTGTCGTAGGCACTCACCTCGGCCGACGTGACGCCGGCATCGATCTCGATGTCGGGCTGGTAGCCGCCGGCGATGTTCTTCTCGGTGGCGGACACGGTGGGCAGGCCAAGGGCGAACCCGGAGTCGGTGAGGCCGAACGACAGCGGCAGCGGGAAGACGGGTTGAGCCTCGTCGCCGAAGACCAGGCCGGAGAACCACCGGTTCGTCGGCGGGATCACACCGTCCGCCAGTCGCTTGGCGTTCAGATCCTTGACTGTCTTCTTCGTCATCTCGGCCACCAAGGAGTCGATCTGGGAGGCCGGGAACACGTCGGAGCCGGTGGCGCTCTTGGTGTCGGTGGGATTGAGCATGCCGGTACCTGCGCCGCAGGCGGCCGCGCCGACCGCCACTGTCGTGGCGGCCAGCGAGGCCAGCAGTGTCCGGCGGGACAGGTTCTTGCCAAGGAACGGAAGGGTCATGTCGAACGCAGTCCTCTCGGAGACGGTCTTGCGCTGCTTTCGGAAGGTCCGAAGGCTCACTTGAGTCCGATCTGTCGAAGGAAGTCGAACACCGTGTCACTGACGCCGGCCAGCGGGCCGTCGTCGCGCAGCTGCACCGTCGCGTTGACCGGTGTGCCGGGCTGGTTGACGTTGGCGAGGTCGTGGTCGGCGATGGTGTCGCTGTCGACCCTGACCTCGGTCAGCGCCTGCCCCTGGTCGGTGGCGACCTCGATCGTGCTGACGGTGCCGGTGATGATCTGGTTGTTCGGCAGCACGATGTCGACGCCTGCACCCTTCTCGATCCGCTCGTAGTCGCCGGGGGAGAGGAGGAACTTGGCATCGATGTACTGGCTGTCGACCACCGAGATCTGGGCGAACGGCGAGCCCGTGCCGAGCGCGTTGCCGAGCTTGGCCTCGAGGTCGCTGACCTGACCGGCCACGGTCGCCTTGTACGTCAGCGTGCCCTTGGACTTGTCGACGTCGTAGGCGTCGGAGTCCTGCAGGTCCAGGCCGTTGGAGAGGTCCTGCTGGAGCGGCACGCTGGAGATGGTGAAGAGCTTGTCGCCCTTGCTGACGACATCGCCCTGGTTCACGTACTGCTTGATGACGGTGCCGCCGTAGGCAGCTCCCACATCGTAGGTGTCCGCGGCGACGGTGGCCGTCAGGCTGGTCGCCTTGGTCTGGCGTTGGTTGAAGACTAGGGTGAGCACGGCGGCGACGAGCAAGACGCCGAGGATCCCCCCGAACAGTCGAAGTCGATTGGTCCAGGTCATTTCGCTACTACCTCTTTCTCCCGATCGTGCCCCGCGGCCTCGGCCGGCGCAGGCACGGTGGTGTTGGTGTTGTCCTTTGTTTGGGTGATCCCCGTGCCGGCGGCGTGCGCCTCCAACATCGGGCGGCCGATCACGGCGTCGAGCGAATCCAGGACGCTCAGGTCCTCGTCGACGGTGGTGGTGACGCCCGCGATCGGATCGGGGGTGAGCACCCGCGGATGCTTGTTGTTCCAGCTTTCCCGGAACGCGACCACGATGAACGCGAACAAGATGAGGGTGTTGGTGAGACACCAGGCAGTTGCCAGACTCAGCTGGCTGTTGCCCAGGTCACGCCAGATCGAGATCACCGACGTGAAGGCGAGGAAGAAGAACACCAGCACCTGGGGAATCATGAAGTTGAATGGAGACTGAGCAGCCTCCTTGGTGCCCGTGACGTGCCACTTCTGCTCCTTCTTCGTCAGCGCGTTGAAGAAGGCGCTGATGTAGATCGGGAACGACACGGCCGCGAGCATGAGCACCTCCCAGCGGAACGAGCCGAGGGTGTAGAAGGCGAGCAGGATCTGCAACACATAGAAGCCTGCATAGAACAAGAGCCAGGTCTGCCAATCGATGGTCAGGTTCACCGGGCGTAGGTCGAAGAAGACCTCGAGTGCCGGGACCACCAACAAGATGCCCGGAGCGATCCCGGTCAGGTAGTGCGTGGAGGTGACCAGGTACATGATCCGCTGGTCCATGGTCAGCTTGCGACGCGGGCTGAGCGGATTGTGGGTGAACAGGATCTCGAAGCCACCGGTGGCCCAGCGCAACTGCTGCTTGGTGTACGCCTCGATCGTCTCGGGCGCGTCACCGACAGCGAGCGTCGTCGGGATGTAGATCGTCTTCCACCCGCGCTCGTGCAGCATGAGCGAGGTCCACACGTCCTCGGACTTGGAGTCGGTGTAGATGCCGCCGACGTCGTTGACCGCTGCACGGCGGTAGATCACGTTCGTGCCCACACAGAAGGCGGCGTTGAAGTGGTTCCGACCGGGCTGGACGAACTTGTAGAAGACCGTCTGCATGTAGCCCGCGCCGCGGGACACCATGTTGATCAAGTTGCCGTACGTCTGCGGGGTCTGGACGAAGGCGACCGTGTTGTTCTCGAAGAACGGCATGGTCTCCACCAAGAACTCCGGGCGGGGCACGAAGTCGGCGTCGAACACGCAGAAGAAGTCGCCCTTGGCGATCGACAGCGCGTGGTTGATATTGCCGGCCTTCGCACCGCCGCTGGACAGCCGCCGGACGTAGTTGCAACCGAGTTCGTCGGCCAGGGCCTTGACGTCGTCGGACCGACCGTCATCCAAGATCCAGGTGCGATGCCTGCCCTTGATGGCCAATGCGGCAGTGGCAGTCACCCTGATCTTGTCGATGTCCTCGCCGTAGACGGTGATGAAGACGTCGACCTGCACCTCCTTGCCGCGAAGGACGATCGGCCACAGTTGCGGCTGGTCCGCCAGTCCGGCGGCCTCGATGGCCTGCTGATCGAACATCAGGCGACGGGTCTCGTGGTAGGCGAACGTCTTCGCGCTCTGCCTGCCGGCCAGGATCGTCCACATCGACAGCAGTGCATGGGAGATCAGGATGGTCTCGGCGGCGATCACCAACATGTAGGGGAGGAAGTCGCCGCGGTTGCTGGGATTCAGCAGGAACTGCGCGTAGAACAAGATGCCCAGGGTGGCGATCAAGGAAATCAAGATCATCACGGGCGAGTACGGATTGGCCGTCTCCGCTCTGCGGGTAACGGGCACGTGCTTGTCGACGCGTGCATAGTCATGGGCCGGTGTGGCCATATTGGATCTCTTTCCACAAATTTCGGTGTTTGCGGGAACGCCGGCACCGAACGGGTTGGGCCAAGGGCGCAGCGGGCTATCGACTCGATCCGGGCAAGATCGTGGTCGGCCAGCGCTGTCGTTCCTGGCCCGCTTCGGTGCGGCGGTTGCGGCTACCTTGCCGCCGAGCGGGGCGTTCGCACCTCATTCGAGCGAACCATCCCGATCTGCGCGGCGCCTCGATGCGCCCGATTCCTCATCGCGATGAGTCTCGAAGATCGATCTCTGTGCCTTCGCCCGGCATCACGCTTCGGGTCCGGCTCCGGATCTCCTCCGATGTCACCACCATAGGGGCACCTGCGGGCCGTTCGAAATCACTGATGGGCGCGCGCACTCACCGCCGACGGCGGCAGGGTGTGGTGCCTCACAGGTCTGCCTGAGCCGGCTTCGACTGGTATCACGAATGGGTCTAGCTGGTCTGGGGGTGGTGGCTGGCCAGGGTGAGCGCCACGCCTGAATCATGGTCAGCTGTGCAGGCAACTGGTCTGCCTGACTGGTATCAGACCTCGACGGTCGCTGGTCTTCCTCCGATTCCCGATAAAAATGTGATTTGACCGCGTTACCAAGCTCACACGGTGTGTTCCGGGTTCGCTGCGCGCTAGGCTCCGGTGCCATGGACGAGGAGGTGGCGGCGGAGCTCCACCGGTTGCGGAACAGCATCGACAACATGGACGCCGCTTTGATCCATCTGCTCGCGGAACGGTTCAAGATCACCCAGCAGGTCGGGGTGCTGAAGGCGGGCCATGGACTGCCACCCGCCGACCCCGGCCGGGAGGCCCAGCAGATCGAGAGGCTGCGGCGCCTGGCGAAGGACGCCAAACTCGATCCCGAGTTCGCGGAGAAGTTCCTCAACTTCGTGGTCGCAGAGGTCGTCCGCCATCACGAGCGGATCGCCGGGCGTTCCGAGGGAACCTAGCAAGGCGCTGCGCGCCAACACCTCACCCGGAAACTGTGCAGTTCTTGCAGCGACACGCCGATGAGAACTGTCAATACTGCACACTTTCGGGGGGCTAGAGGTCGGCAACCACTGCGCGGCCTGCGGTGCGGCCGGTGAACAGACACCCGCCGAGGAAGGTGCCTTCGAGTGCCCGGGAGCCGTGGACGCCACCTCCGCCGAACCCCGCTGCTTCGCCGACCGCGTACACGCCGGCCAGCGGTTCCCCGTCAGCCCCGAGCACCCGAGCGCCGAGATCGGTCTCCAGACCTCCGAGTGTCTTCCGGGTCAGCACGTGCAGGCGTACGGCCACGAGTGGACCGCCGGATCCCGCTCGGCCCGAACCCGGGTCGTCGGGCGACAAGCTGGTCGGATCGAGGTATTCATGGGGAGTCACCACCCGGATCAGCCGGTCGCCCAGGAACTTCCGCGCGGCACTCGTCGCGACCACCTGCGGGTCCTTGCCCAAGCCGCTGCGCACCTGGAGATCGCGCAGATGGATGGTGCGTTGCAGCTGCTCGGCGTCGATCAGGTGCTCACCGACCAGCTGGTTCATCTTCGCCGAGAGCTCGGCCACCGTCTCGGCGGCCAGGAAGTCGACTCCGTGTTCCTGGAACGCAGCGACCTCCGGGGTGGGACCGGGCCGAACCCGGCCGGCCAGCAGGCGTACGTCCTTGCCGGTCAGGTCCGCGTTCTGCTCCGAGCCGGACAGGGCGAACTCGGAGTTCAGCGTCGACTGGTCCAGGACGAACCACGAGTAGCCGTGTCCGCCCGCCGTGATGTGTCGCAGCGCCCCCAGCGCATCGAAGCCGGGGAACAACGGTGCGGGCAGTCGCGCACCGAGGGCGTCGAGCCACAGCGAGGACGGTCCCGGGAGGATCCGGATGCCGTGGTGTGACCAGATCGGCGCGTGATTGACGATCGCTTCGGGATAGTGCCACATCCGGTCGGAGTTGATCAGCCGTCCGCCCGCCGACGACGTGACCGACAGCATGGAACCGTCCACGAAGTCGGGCACACCGCTAAGCATCTGGGAGGGCGGGTCGCCCCACCCGGTCGGCCAGTGTGCGCGCACCAGGTCCTGGTTGGCCCCGATACCGCCGCTCGCGACCACGACAGCCGACGCTGTGTAGGTGAACTCGCCGACCTGCCTGGCTGTGCTGAGCACCCCGCGTGGGACCTCGCTCGGCTCCAGCACAGTCCCCGAGACCAGCACGCCTCCTGAGGACACCTCCAGGTTCGTCACCTTGTGCCGACAACGTATCCGTACCCGCCGTGACTTCAGGACCCGCCGAGCGAACGGCTCGACAAGGCCCGGACCCGTCCCCCAGGTGACGTGGAAACGGGGGACCGAGTTCCCGTGACCCGGCGTGGCGTAGCCGCCCCGTTCGGCCCACTGCACCAGCGGGAAGAACCGCACGCCCATGCCGTGCAACCAGGAGCGGAGCTCGCCGCCGGCGAACTCGACGAATCCTTCCGCCCACTGGCGCGGCCAGTAGTCCTCGGGTCGGTCGAACGCGGCGCTGCCCAGCCAGTCGGCGAGCGCCAGCTCGGTCGAGTCGCGGATCCGCAGGCGCCGCTGCTCGGGCGAGTTGATCATGAACAGACCGCCGAACGACCAGTGCGCCTGCCCGCCGAACGCCTGCAACGGTTCGCCGTCGAGCAGGATCACCGACTTGTCGGCGTCGACCAGTTCCGCGGTGGTGACCAGACCGGACAATCCGGCGCCGACAACGATGACGTCACAGTCCATGTCGTTCATCGTGCCATGCGGCGTCATGCCCCTCCCCGTCCTGTGGAGGCGGTCTCTCGGCGAACCCGCGGCACCACCCCGCGACGTCGGCGCACACCCACGCAGGCTCGATCGCTCCGTGTCGGCGTGTCGGCGCATGACTACCCTGAAAGGCATGTTCGATCTCGCGCGGCTGGCCGGTCGGTTCGTGGCCAGTGACGGATCGAGTGCTCTGCACTCACCGATCGACGCACGCTTGCTGGCGGAGGTACCGACCTCCACCGAAGCCGACGTCGCCACGGCCGCGGAGCGGGCCCGAAAGGGGCAGCCCGACTGGGCGACCACGTCGATCGAGAACCGGATGCAGGTGCTGCTCGGCTTGCACGACGTGATCCTGGACCGCCGGGAGGATCTCGCGGATCTCGTCCAGCTCGAGGCGGGCAAGTCCCGGCTCAGCGCGATGGAGGAGGTCCTGCACACCGCCCTGACTGCCCGCTACTACGGAGAAACCGCGCGCCGCTATCTCCACAGCGAGCGGGCGAATGGACTCCTTCCGGTGCTCACCCGGATCGACCGGCACTACCCGCCGAAGGGTCTGGTCGGCGTCATCGGTCCGTGGAACTATCCGCTGACCATGGCCATCTCCGATGCCTTGGCCGCGCTGGCGGCCGGCAACGCCGTGCTGATCAAGCCCGATTCGCATACACCGCTGTCCGCCGTGGCCGCCGCTGAGTTGCTCGAGGAATGCGGGTTGCCGGGAGAGGTCCTGCAGGTCGTCAACGGTCCCGGCGACGTGATCGGTCCGGCCTTGATCGACCAGGTCGACTATGTCTGTTTCACCGGCTCCACGGCGACCGGTCGACGGGTTGCCCAGCAGTGCGCCGGCCGGCTGATCGGCTGCTCGTTGGAGCTGGGTGGCAAGAATCCGGCGCTGGTGCTGGACGACGCCGATCTCGACAAGGCCATCCCCGGCCTGGTGCGCGCCTGCTTCTCCAACGCCGGTCAGCTTTGCGTGGCCATCGAGCGCTTGTACGTCGCCCGTCGCCTCCTGCCCGAGTTCGCCGAGCGGTTCACCGCCGCGACGGCAGCCCTGCGCCTCGGGAGTGGCCTCGACTACGACTCAGACGTCGGCTGCCTGATCGATGCGGCTCAGCTGGCACGGGTGTCCGCGCAGGTCGACGACGCCCGCGACCGCGGCGCTACCGTGCTGACCGGAGGTCGCGCGCGGCCCGATCTCGGCCCGACGTTCTATGAACCGACGGTGTTGAGCGGGGTGAGCGCAGCGATGAGCTGTTTCGCCGAGGAGACCTTCGGTCCGCTGGTCAGCCTGTATCCCATGGACAGCGATGCCGACGGGATCGCTCGAGCCAATGCATCGGCGTACGGGCTGAACGCGAGCGTATGGACGCAAGACCCGGTACGCGGTCGGCTGGTCGCCGCCCGGATCGAGTGCGGCACTGTCAATGTCAACGAAGGTTTCGCGGCGACGTTCGGCAGCATCGATGCCCCGATGGGTGGGATGAAGCACTCGGGACTGGGCCGCCGCCAGGGCGCCGAAGGGATCCGCCGGTTCGTCGAGCCACAGGCGGTCGCCACGCAGAAGGGCATGCCGATCGCCCCGAGCTTCGGTCTTTCCCAGAAGGGTTTCGTCACCGCGATGGCCGGCGCTTTGCGCGTACTCCGCAAGACCGGTCGGGCGTGAAGAGCAGACACGGTGACCGACACCGGTCCCTCTAGACTGCTCACCGCCAACGAGCGCGACGAGAGGCGGGACCGGAGAATGAGTCAGGGCGAGCACGATCTGGTCCTCGTGATCGACTTCGGAGCCCAATACGCCCAGCTGATCGCCCGACGAGTGCGCGAGGCGAAGGTCTACTCCGAGGTCATGCCGCACACCGCCAGCGTCCGGCAGATCCTGGCTCGACGGCCCAAGGCGATCATCTTGTCGGGCGGCCCGCAGTCGGTCTATGCCGCCGGTGCGCCGCAGGTCGACCCCGACCTGTTCGCCACCGGTCTGCCGACATTCGGTATCTGCTACGGCTTTCAGGCGATGGCCCGCGCGCTCGGCGGTGACGTGGCGCACACCGGCCTCAGCGAATTCGGCCGGACCGAGGCGCACGTCGGCGAACCCGGCAGGTTGCTGGCGAAGGTGCCGGGGGAACTGCGGGTCTGGATGAGCCATGGCGACTCGGTCTGCGCCGCTCCGGCCGGGTTCACGGCCCTGGCCACGAGCTCAGGTGCCCCGATCGCCGCCTTCGAGAACACCGAACGTGGTCTGGCCGGCGTGCAGTGGCATCCGGAGGTGCAGCACAGCCAGGCCGGCCAGTTGGTCCTGGAAACCTTCCTGTACGACATCGCCGGCTGCCGCCCGGATTGGACGGCGGCCAGCATCGTGAATGACTCGGTCGAGGCCATCCGGCAGCAGGTGGGCGCCGGTCGGGTGATCTGCGGGTTGTCCGGGGGCGTCGACTCCGCGGTGGCGGCCGCCCTGGTCCAGCGGGCGGTCGGCGACCAACTCACCTGCGTCTTCGTGGATCACGGATTGCTTCGCAAGGGCGAGGCCGAACAGGTCGAACGCGATTTTGTTGCCGCCACCGGCGTTGACCTCACAGTGGTCGATGCGGCCGCCACGTTCCTGAGCGCGCTCGACAACGTTGCCGACCCCGAGACCAAGCGCAAGATCATCGGCCGCGAATTCATCCGGGCCTTCGAGGCGGCCGCTCGCGAAGTCGTCGGCGAGCACGCCGACGAGGACGACGCCGTGGAATTCCTCGTCCAGGGAACGCTCTACCCCGACGTGGTGGAGTCAGGGGGTGGTGAGGGTGCGGCAAACATCAAGAGCCACCACAATGTCGGTGGCCTGCCCGATGACCTGCAGTTCGCGCTGGTCGAGCCGCTGCGAACCCTGTTCAAGGATGAGGTCCGGGCGGTCGGGGAGCAGTTGGAGCTACCCGCGGAGATCGTCTGGCGCCAGCCAGTCCCCGGACCCGGTCTCGCGATCCGGATCATCGGTTCGGTCACTCGGGAGCGGCTGGATGTCCTACGCGAGGCCGACGCCATCGCGCGCGAGGAGTTGAGCGCGGCCGGCCTGGACCGCGACATCTGGCAGTTCCCGGTGGTGCTGCTGGCCGATGTCAGGTCGGTCGGAGTGCAAGGCGACGGACGGACGTACGGGCATCCGATCGTGCTTCGGCCGGTGACCAGCGACGACGCCATGACCGCGGACTGGGGCCGGTTGCCGTACGAGCTGCTGGAGAAGATGAGCACCCGGATCACCAACGAGGTCCGGGCGGTGAACCGGGTCGTCGTCGACATCACGAGCAAGCCACCGGGCACGATCGAATGGGAGTGAACTGGCCGTCGCATCCCGACCTCCACAGTCTGGGAAGGGCCCGATCCGTTCGGGATCGGGCCCTGTCCGACCTCGGACGGGTCAGCGCGGGGACTGCTCGCTGGTTGCTTCACCGGCCGGCGGAGTCGAGGAACCTCCGCTGGACGCCGGCTTCGCGGGCTGGGGTTGTTCCCACGGAGCGCCCGCCGGTCCCCAGACAGGGTCACTGTGCGGCTGGGTGTCGGTGGGGTAGGTGGGGTAGCTCGCCGGCGAACCGGACGCGTTCACCGACGGGTAGTCACCGGCGGTTGGCGCTTCCTCCGGCATCACGAACATGGCGATGATGTAGGCCACCACGGGGACGAAGGTGAACAGCGTGATCACTACCGTCAGGATCCGGACCAGGGTCGGGTCCATGTTGAGGTATTTGGCGATGCCACCACAGACACCGCCGATGAAGCGATCGCTGCGGCTGCGTTCGAGCCTGCGTGGGGCGGAGTACGGATCGGACATGGTGTGGGTGTGCCTTTCGGGTTGGGGATGGACTCGGTTCGGGTACGAATCAGTCACGACTGCGCGAGAGCGCCAACCCCACCACGCCGAGGACGACGAGGCTGAGTGGGGCGGCGATCCTGAGGGCGTGCCAATCGACCGTGCCGACATACGTCGACCACAGCGAGAGCACCGCGATGCCGGTGATCAACACGCCGAAGATCAACGACACGACATCTGGCTTGGAGGTTCTCACCGGTTCACCTCGATCTGGCCGACATCGGCCGTGAGCTTGAGGGTCAGGGTCGGTTTGTCACGGTCGGTTGGGTCGGCCGGACGTACCGCGTGCAGCTCGGTCCCGCTGGCCAGCTGCTGACCGAACAGCTTCACGGTGCCGGCGTCGAGGGTGTAATCGACGACGACGTTGGCGTCTGGAGGAACGGTGACGATGAGGCGGCCGACGTCGACGGCGGCGGTGTACGTCGCGTCCCCGGTCAGCACCAACCGGCTCAGATCGACCTGGGCTGAGCCGAGGTCGAACTGGTCTCCACCGGCGGGAAACTCCGATGCATTGGTGTAGGCAACCTCTTGCGGCTGCCACTGCGCCGCGCTCGGGATCTGTGGCGCGGCCGTGACAGCCAACGTGGTGATCGCCAAGATGATGCCGATCGGTAGAATTGCGCGAGCCCGACCGAACCAGGTGGCGGCGATGAGGACCAGGCCGATGACCAGCAGCGACGCCGCGAGATAGGCGACTGCCGGCACGGCGACACCGGCCCCTGCGGCGATGGCGAGCCCGGTGAGGGTGAGTCCCAGAACGACCAGGCCGACCAGACGTAGCCGCCGCGCGGACCGGCGGTCAGCTGCCTTCACGACGACGGGCGCCGCGATCGGGTCGGGGGCGTACAGGCCGACTGGATCCGGGTGCGCCAGGAACGCCTGCTGATCGCCGACCTCCGGCGGTTGCGCCCAACCAGTCGGCTCACTGCGGTCCTCGGGCTCCGCCGGAGCCCAGACCTGAGGCGTCCAGACCTGGGGTCCGCCCATCTGAGGGATGCCCATCTGAGGTGTGCCGGTCCAGGCCGACTGCTGTGTCGCGGACTGGCCGGTGGTGAACTGCGCAGGACTTCCGTCGCGCTGCACCTGGATGATGCGCTCCCGCCACGCGTCCGCCGCCTGGGTGAACGCGGTCGGCGGCCCGGGGTAGCTGTAGAACTGTGTAGGTACGACCGGCGGCACAGCAGGGGTGTCGGGCTGGCTGCGCGTCTGCGCCGTCGGCGGTGGGGACGGCGCGCGCCGAACCTTCGTCCGGTAGTAGCCGAAGTACCAGATCAGGGCCAGGATCACCGCCGGGCCGAAGCCGAACGGTGAGATGCTGCCGAACGCCGCAACGCTCAGCACGCAAGCCAACACGACGATGGCGATCCACACCTCGCGTGAGAGTCTGGTGGCTTGCTCGCCGAGCAGGTCGTACACCACGGGCTGGTTCTTGCCGTCCGCCGGGACGAGCAGCCAGGCCGCAGCGTAGAGAACCAGTCCGATGCCGCCGCTCAACGCGAGCAGAACCCAGCCGATCCGGACCAGGACGGGATCGACGTTCCAGTGGCGCGCGACACCACCGCAGACACCGGCGAGTTTTGCGTCACTGGCGCTGCGACGGATGGTCCAGATCGAACTCATGTCACAGATCCTGCCCAGCGGGGGAGCTTCGCCCATCAGGGAGGACCCCCGAATCCTCCCCGGGTCTCCTGACGCTCCGCTCCCAGCACTCGACCGACGCTGCGATGTCGATCGAGTGCTGGGATGCTGTCCGGTGTGCATCCTGGGACAATGGAGTCTGGGAGTGGATGCAGGACCCGGGTACGGTCCGGGCCGACCCTGGTGGTCACGGGGGTGGGTTCGTGTGAGGCTGGAGGTGCCATGCCGACGACCGACCCCACCGCTGCGCCTCCATCGTCCTCCACGAGGACCGATGACGTCGAAGCGCCCCTGTGCGGTGCACCCCTGTCCGGTGCGCCCCTGTGCGGTGCACCCCTGTCCGGTGCGGCCCTGTCCGGTGCGGCCCTGTCCGGTGCGGCCACGAGCGATGGCGAGGCGTCGCCTGGGCAGGCCTCGACCGGGATGGACGGATCC
>JBBSQJ010000059.1:0-19923 GCA_038257965.1 Propionibacteriales bacterium | reverse complement strand
GGTGTCGTCGGCTCGGGGCGGATCGTCGGTGTCGTCGGCTCGGGGCGGATCGTCGGTGTCGTCGGTTCAGGGCGCGTCGTCGGTGTCGTCGGTTCAGGGCGCGTCGTCGGTGTCGTCGGCTCGGGGCGCGTCGTCGGAGTCGTCGGCTCGGGGCGGATCGTCAGCTCAGGGGCCAGGCAGGGCTCGCAGGCGCACGCGGCTCGGCTGGCAGCGGCGCTGGGTGGCCATCGTCACCAAGGTGCCGGCTCTCACCATCGCGGTCGTCGTCCTGGGTCTGGGCGTGATGGCCATTCCGGCCAAGGACCTGCAGCTCGCGCTGCCGTCCAACCGCACGGCCGACCCGGGCACACCCGCTCGGGTGACGTACGACCTGATCGACGAGCACTTCGGGGTCGGCTACAACGGGCCGCTGATCGTGGCGGCGACCATCGTCACCAGTGACGACCCGCTCGGCGTGATGGACGGCATGGCGGACGAGATCCGCGAGCTGCCCGGCGTGGCCAGTGTGCCGCTGGCCACGCCCAACGAAGACGCCACGATGGGCATCGTCCAAGTGGTGCCGACCACCGGCCCGGACGATCCGGCGACCAAGGACCTGGTGAAGCGGATCCGGGCGCTCGAGCCGCACTTCGCCGAGAAGTATGGCGTACCGACCGCGGTCACCGGCTTCACCGCGGTCGCCATCGACATCTCCGACCGCCTCGGCGCCGCGCTGCTGCCGTTCGGCATCTTGGTGGTCGGCATCTCGCTGTTGCTGTTGACGATGGTGTTCCGCTCGATCGCCGTGCCGATCAAGGCGACCATCGGCTACCTGCTCAGCGTCGGCGCGGCGTTCGGCGCGACGGCCATGGTCTTCGAGTACGGCTGGGGATCGTCGTTCTTCAACGTCGCCCAGACGGGTCCGGTGATCAGCTTCTTGCCGATCTTGTTGATGGGCATCCTGTTCGGCCTGGCCATGGACTACGAGCTGTTCTTGGTGTCGCGGATCCGGGAGGAGTACGTCCACCGCGAACGGGCTGCGGACTCGGCCCGCGACGACTCCGCGAAGGCCGCCATCTCCGACGGGTTCGCCGCGTCGGCCCGGGTCGTGGTGGCGGCCGCGATCATCATGTTCTCGGTCTTCGCCGCGTTCGTCCCCGAAGGAGAGGGGCCGATCAAGACGATCGCGTTCGGCCTGGCGGTCGGAGTGTTCATCGACGCGTTCGTCGTCCGGATGACGCTGGTGCCGGCGGTGCTGGCGCTGCTGGGCCGTTCGGCCTGGTGGCTGCCGCGATGGCTCGACCGCCTGTTGCCGACGTTCGACGTGGAGGGCGAGGGCCTGGCTCACCAGCTGGCGCTGAGGGACTGGCCGAGCCCCGACGATGATCATCTCGTGCTGGCCGACGGTCTGCACCTGCCCGGCACCGATCGCGAGATCGCCCTCGCCGTACGGCCAGGGGGCGTCCTCGTGGTCGACGGGCAGGTGAACGCGGGCAAGAGTGCCTTGCTGCTGACGCTGGCCGGTCGGATGAGGTTGCGCGCGGGTCGGCTGAAGATCGCCGGACTCGTCCTGCCACAGCAGGGCTCGGCGGTGCGACGACGGACCGCCGTGATCGATTGCACGACCCTCCTGAACGGCGGGACCGGCGGACTGGGTGCGGAGCTGGCGCGGGTGGAGCGTGGCAAGCCGTCGGTGATCTTCGTCGATCACGCCGACGTGTTGTCCGCCGAGGCAGATCGCCGCGCGCTGACCGGGCTGGTCGACAACACGGTCGGCACCGACCGTGCCCTGATCATCGCCGTGCGGGACCGGGCCCAGATCGACGACCTGATCAATCAGCCGTACCGCTACCTGACCCTCGGCCCGGTCGCGGACCTGGTCGACGCTGACCGTCTTTGACAACAACGCCTGCAGAAGCATCGCGAAGGGAACCCGCAGATATGTTCACGCTCGAACGTGCCCAGGCGAGCCGCCGGCTCGGCTGGCCCTCGCTGGTCGGGCTGATCCTGGTCCCGCTGCTGGTGGCCGGCGGCTTCTTGTGGGCGACCTGGAACTCCAGCGACCGGCTCGACCGGGTGCAGGCCGCGATCGTCAACAACGACGAGGGGGTGAAACTCGACGACCAGTTCGTACCGCTCGGACGCCAGCTCGCCGGCGGTCTGGTCAAGGGTGAGGAGGGGGTGGAAAACTTCGACTGGGTGCTGACCGACGACGCCGATGCGAAGGCGGGAGTGCAGTCCGGTGAGTACGCGGCGGTGGTCACCATCCCGGCGGACTTCTCCAAGCAGGCAACTTCGTTCTCCGCCGACGACACCGCTCAGGTCGAGCCGGCGACGATCGACGTCCAGGTCTCCCAGATCCGCGGCATCGCCGACGGTGTGGTGGCGCAGTTCATCACCGCCGCCGCGACGAACGCGATGAACACCGAGCTGACCAAGCAGTATCTGGACAACATCTACATCGGTTTCAACGACACCGGGAAGCAGTTCACCACCGTCGCCGACGCCGCCGGGAAGTTGTCGGACGGAGCCTCGAAGCTGTCCGACGGGCTGGACCAGACCTCGACCGGGACCGGGGAGCTGGCGGACGGTCTCGGTCAACTCTCGACGGGAGCCTCGAAGCTGTCCTCGGGAGTCTCGCAGTACACCGGTGGTGTCTCACAACTCTCTACCGGGCTCGGCAAGCTGGCGGACGGGACGAAGGAGCTGCCTGCCCAGGTCCGGAACCTGGCCGACGGGACGCAACAGTCGGCCGACGGTGCGAAGCAGTTGAGTACCGGCGGAGTCGAGCTGGACAAGGGCGCGGATCAGCTGGTCGCTGGTGCCAACGGGGTGGTCTCGGCGCTGCAGCTCGTTCGTGACGGGGGCAAGGCCGGCACGGTCGAGGTGGCGGGCACCAAGCAGGCCGCCGCCGACTCGATCGATGTCGCCAACGGTGTCGGCACGGTGATCGGCACGATGACTGCTGTTGCACGAGACCAACTGTCCGAGGCAGAGTTGACGAGGCTGCGACTCGCCTGTCCGGACAGGTACACCGCTGACCAGTGCAGCAACATCTGGGACCCCGCGGTCAAGGCGACCGCGGTATCGGTGGCCGGACAACTGAAGACACCGGCTGAGCAGGCTGGCGCGCTGGCAGTGTCCGCCGGCACCACGAACGGGGTTCTCGACGCCGCGATCGAGGGCACCAAGACGACGCAAGGACTGAAGGACTTCCCGGCCGGAGTCCAGAAGTTCGCTGGCGGCCTCGACGCCTACACCGACGGGGTCAGCGCCCTCGCGACGGGTCTGGGAAAGCTCGCCGCCGGCACGGACAAGCTCGCGGACGGAGTCAAGCCGCTCGCCGCCGGCATCTCCTCGGCGGCCGCCGGCGCCAAGAAGCTCGCCGACGGAGGGCCCCAGCTCGCTACGGGCACGGAACAGCTTGCGAACGGCACCTCCCAGTCCGCCGACGGAGCCGACCAGCTCGCCGTCGGGGTGGTGAAGCTGTCCAATGGCGGTCGCCAGCTCTCCGACGGCACGGAAAAGCTGGCGGACGGACTGGCCAAGGGCGCGAAGGCCGTACCGACGTTCGACAAGGCCAAGCGGACGGCACTGTCCACGACGGTCGCCGCCCCGGTCACGCAGGAGCGGCCCGGCGCACTGTTCGCCGACATCGCCAACACGACGTTCCTGTCGATCATCGCGCTGTGGCTCGGTGGGCTGGCGAGCTTCTTGATCCTGCGCGCCGTACCGTCCCGGGTGCTGACGTCGAGCAAGCCGTCCTGGCGGCTGGCCGGTGAGGCGGTCCTGCCGGCCGCGGGGATCGGCGTCGTGCAGGCGGTGGCGCTGACCATCTCGCTTCAGATGCTGCTCGACCTGACGTTGCGCCAGACGTTCGAGATGCTCCCGCTCCTCGTGCTCGCCTCGCTGGCCTTCGTGGCGATCAACCATGCCCTGGTGGCCTGGCTCGGCGGGGTGGGCCGCTTCATCTCGGTGGCTGCAGTCGTGCTGGTGGCAGCCGCCGCGATCACCGACGCCGTACCGGAGGCGTTGTCGGCGATCGTGCCGTTCCTGCCGCTGACCCCTGCCCTCGAGGGAGCGCGAGCGATCGCCAGTGGTGGCACCGGCGCGCTCGGAGCCGGCGGGCTGTTGTTCATCTGGCTCGTCGCCGGTGCGTCCGCGGCAGTGCTGGCCGTCTCCCGGCGACGGCTCGCTCCCGCTCCCGCCGCCGCCTGGGTCGGCAGCTAGGCGCACCCCTTGGAACAGTTCGGACCCCTTGGATCGCTTCGGACCCCTTGGAACACTGGCCGGGGCGGGCACGCAGACACGGGTCGACCACTTCGGCATGATGAATCCGTGAGCGACCCCGAAGCGGCGGCAAGCAGTTCTGAGGACGATCCGAGTGCCGGACCGCGAGACGCCCGCGATCCCGACGAGCAGCACGGGATCGTCTTTCCCCGCGGGCCGGACGGCCGACGCAGCACGACGACGGTCGGCCGGTCGGTGGTCGCGGACGCGCTTCGGCCCGTCGACCCGGCCGGGGCACGGGCCGCCGAGCGGGAGACCAATTGGCGAAGTGACTACCTCGTGCACTTCCGGCACCTGGTCGAGGCCGCGGTCGGCAGCCGGAACGACGCGGTCACGATCGCGCGGTGCGGAGTCGACGCGCTGCTGAGGAGGATGGTCGTTCGCGAGTCTGGCCTCGACCGCCCGCTGGCGCAGTGGCGGTCCGACGGCACGCTGCCGCAGACGGCACGAATCCAGGGGACCGCCGAACCCGACACGGAATTCTCCCTGCCCTATCGCGGCAAGGTGCTGCACGGCGACGACATCCGGCGCACCGTCGACGACTGGATCGCCGCCGGGGTGGTGGAGGGGAGCGTCGCAGACGCGATCGGTGCGGTGCTCGACCACCCCGACTGGCTGCGGCTCGACGGCCGAATCGTCGCCGTGCTCGGCGCCGGTGCGGAGATGGGCCCGCTGCTTCCCCTGCTCGGCTGGGGTGCCCGTGTTGCGGCGATCGACCTTCGGCGGCCGTCGGTCTGGACCCGGGTGCTGGGCGCGGCGCAACGTGGCGCGGGTGAACTGCTGCTACCGGGCACGGCGTCGACGCCGGACCCCTCCGGTGCCGGTGCCGACCTCCTGGCCGACGCCCCCCTGCTTGCTTCCTGGCTCGACTCCATCGCCGGCGACGATCAAGTGGTGCTCGGGAATTACGTGTACGCCGACGGAGCGACGAACGTACGGGTGTCGGTGGCGGTGGACGCACTCAGCACGCGAATGATGTCGGAGCGACCGGACACCGCGCGGGCGTTCCTGGCCACGCCGACCGACGTGTTCGCCGTGCCCCCGGATGCGGTGAGCCAGTCGGTGGCTGCCTACGAGGGCCGCTCCCGCTCGGTGAAGGTGCTGGGTCGTCCGTTGCGGACCCTGAGCGGTGGCAGGCTGCTGCGGCGGGCGTACGTCCCGGGAGCGGATCCGGGGATCAACGACAGCCTGGTGTCGCAACAGGGCCCGAACTATGCGCTGGCCAAGCGACTGCAGCGCTGGCGGGCGACCGTGGCCCGACACGACGGGACGCTGGTATCGATGAATGTCGCACCGCCGACCCGTACGCGTTCGGTCCTCAAGAACCGGGCGCTGGCCGCTGCTTATGCGGGAGCTCATCGCTTCGGGGTCCACGTCTTCGAGCCGGCGACGTCGAATGTCTTGATGGCGGCGCTGATGGTGCACGACCTGAACACCGGCGGTGGTCCGAAACACGAACAGCCGTGGCAGGACGAGGCGTACGCGGCGGCGCACGGTGGTCTGTGGCGCATCCCGTACTCACCCAGGAGCGTGCTCGGGCTGGCGGCGCTGGTCGGCGTCGGCGCGGCGCGTCGCTAGCGGCGCACCGAAGCACATCCTCAGGCAGTTCCTCAGGCACACTTCCTCAGGCAGTTGTGAAGGTCAGGGAGTCCTCGCCGTCGGGGTCGAGCAGCACGAGCGTGTCGCCGTCGATCCGGTAGCCGCGTGCTGCCTGCAGCCGATTGGTGTACGCCGTTTCCGCCGCGGCTGCCTGTGCGCTGCCCCCCATCAGCGTGGCGGTGAGCGAGCCGACCCTGATCGAGCCGTCACGGCTGCTGGTGAAGGGACCGTTGTAGGAGTTGATCCCCGATGATCCGCTCACGGTCCAGTTGTCGAACTCGACGGTGATCTGGATCGACCCCGGCAGGGGCGTCGGCTCGGCCCAGCCGGTGAGCCGCCAAGACGTCCCGGCCAGGTCGGGCTGGGCGCCGCTGCAGGCGGGCGCGGTCAGAACCAGAACCACCAGCAACAAGGCGACGAAACGTCGCCCGCCGCTCATCGGGCGCTGTCCGCCACGAGCTCGGAGATGTGATCGAGCACACCGGGGACGGCGGCTTCGACCGAGGCCAACGTGCGTTCGAAGCCCGCCGCCGACCCGTACCACGGGTCGTCTATCCCGCTGCCCGGCTCCGCGTCACGGTCGAAGTCGGTGAGCAGTCGGAGGTTGGTGGCGCCGGGATCGATGGCCAGCATCTTGCGGACGTGGATGTCCTCCATGGCCAGCACCAGGTCGGCCGACTCGATCTCGTCACGGGTGATCCGGTGCGCCCGGTGGGCGTCCGCCCGATAACCGTGACGGCGCAGGACCCGGGCCGCCCGGTCGTCCATCGGCGCGCCCAGCTCTTCTTGGCTCGTCGCGGCGCTGCTGAACTCGACACCGGTGAGGCCGCGTTCGGCGGCCATCTTCTCGGCCACCCGTTCGGCCATGGGTGAGCGGCAGATGTTTCCCCAGCAGACGAAGACGACTCGGACGGGATGGTTCTCAGACATCCTGCCAACCTACCCGGGCGTGCTGGTCAGTCCCGGTGCTCGTTCTTGTCAGGCAGGAACGCGTTGAGGATGAAGCTGACCACCGAGATGACGATCGAGCCCCACAAAGCAGTCCAGAATCCGTCGACGTGCCAGCCCAGACCGAACAGGCCGGACAGCCAGGACGTGAACATCAGCAAGAGCGCGTTGATCACCAGCAAGAAGATGCCGAGCGTGAGCAGGATAATCGGGATGGTCACGAGACGGAACAACGGCTTGACGATGGCGTTGACGATCCCGAAGATCAGCGCCACCAGCAAGACGGTGAGCACCTTCTCCTGGTCGTTGCCTCCGGTGAGGGAGATGCCACTGAACAGCCAGGTGGCGACGCCGAGTGCCGCGGCGTTGACCAGGACGCGAAGGATGAAACGCATGGGTTCGATGGTTCCACGCCGACCCTGATCACCCGATGAGGCGCACCCCTGGCGCTACCCTGATCGTCGCCGCCGGATGACCCCGAGCTGACGCCCGACCGATGACGACGGCTCAGGCGATGTTGCCTCGCTCCGCGCCGATCGAGGTGTCGTCGCCGTGGCCGGTCTTGACCACCGTGTCGTCAGGAAGCGTCAGGAGCCGATCGGTGATGCTTTTCACGATGAGATCGTGATCGCTGAAGCTCCGGCCCGTCGCGCCCGGACCACCGTTGAACAAGGTGTCCCCGCTGAACACCACGCCGAGATCTGGGGAGTAGAGGCAGACCGCCCCCGGGGCGTGACCCGGGGTGTGGATCACCTCGAGCGCGATGTCGCCGACCGCGATCTGTTGTCCGTCGGCCAGCGACCCGTCGGGTGGGGAGTCGTGGGTGAGCTCCCAGACCGGCAGATCGTCGGGGTGCAGCAGGACCGGTGCCTCGACGGCTCGGCCCAGGTCGGGCGCGAAGCGTACGTGATCGTCGTGCGCGTGCGTGCACACCACCGCCAAGACCTTGCGTCCATCGACGACCTCGAGGATGGCGGCCACGTCGTGTGGAGCGTCAATGACGATGCACTCGGCGTCATCGCCGACCACCCAGACATTGTTGTCGACCTCGAACGTCTGTCCGTCGAGGGAGAAGGTGCCCGAGGTGACCGTGTGGTCGACCCGGGTGCTGGTCGTCTCGTCTGCCGCGCTCACATCATCACGACCGATCGGAGTACCTCGCCGCGCTGCATCTTGTCGAAGGCGTCCTCGATGCCACCGATCCCGATCGTCTCGGAGACGAACGCGTCCAGCGGCAGCCGACCCTGCAGGAAGAGATCGATCAGCATCGGGAAGTCGCGGCTGGGCAGGCAGTCGCCGTACCAGCTGGATTTGAGGCGGCCGCCCCGGCCGAAGAAGTCCAGCAGCGGCAGCTCGAGCTTCATCTCCGGCGTCGGTACACCGACCAGGACCACCGTGCCGGCGAGGTCGCGGGCGTAAAAGGCCTGCTCGTACGTCTCCGGTCGACCTACGGCATCGATCACCAGGTCGGCGCCGTTGCCGTCGGTGAGCTCACGGATCCGCTCGACCACGTCGGCCTTGTCGGCGCGGACCGTGTGGGTCGCGCCGAGGGATCTGGCGGTGGTCAGTTTCCGCTCGTCCATGTCGACGGCGATGACCTGCGACGCGCCGGCGAAGGCGGCGGCCATCACCGCAGCCATGCCGACGCCGCCACAGCCGATCACGGCGACGCTGTCGCCTCGATCGACCTCGCCGGTGTTGATGGCCGCGCCGACGCCTGCCATCACGCCGCAGCCGAGCAGGCCGGCGACCTCCGGCGGCGCCTCGGCGTCGACCTTGGTGCACTGGCCCGCGGCGACGAGGGTCTTCTCGATGAAGGCGCCGATGCCGAGGGCGGCGGAGAGCTCCGTGCCGTCCTCGAGGGTCATCTTCTGGGTCGCGTTGAAGGTGTCGAAGCAGTACCAGGGGCGGCCGCGCTTGCAGGCCCGGCAGCTGCCGCAGACCGCTCGCCAGTTCAAGATCACGTAGTCGCCGGGCTCGAGATCGCGTACACCGTCGCCGACCGCCTCGACGATCCCGGCTGCCTCGTGGCCGAGCAGATAGGGGTAGTCGTCGCCGATGCCGCCCTGCTTGTAGTGCAGATCGGTGTGGCAGACCCCGCAGGCCTGGATCTTCACCACCGCTTCACCGGGCCCGGGATCCGGCACCGTGACGGTGACGAGCTCCACCGGAGCGTCCTTGCTCCGCGAGATGACTCCCTGCACCTGCTGCGCCATGCCTGCGTCCTCTGTTCGATCGTGGTGCGGCTCGTGTCCGCCTAGCCTTGCATCGTATCGAGAGTCCTCCCTTCGCTTGCTCCGGGGAGGAGTCAGCGACGTTCGGGCCGGGAGCGACGGCGAGTCCGACAACCCGGACAACACTGTCGGTGGGCGGTCGTAATCTCGTTTGACCTGAACCCGGCCTGAAGTTGCATAGTTGGCTTGATGCGTTTCACTGAATAGTTCACACATCCAAACTCACCGATCAAGAGGAATCCCCTGCATGCCCGCCGCCCCATCGGCTCGTCCGGACGCCCAGGCCGCACGCCGGCCGACCGGAGCAGCAGCACCCGGTCCGAGCGCCCTGGACCGTCCTGCCGCGATCGCGCCGCCGCGCGAGCCGCGATACGACCGGCGCGGCAACCTCCGCAAACCGCCGCACAGTGCCGCCTTGTGGCGGCTGGCGCCGTACATGCGGCCCTACGCCGCGCGATTCATCGTGATGGTCGTCGCCGCGCTGCTCGGCGTCGCCGCCACCGTCGTCGTCCCGCTGGTCACCAAGGCAGTGATCGACGGTCCGGTGGCCAAGGGCGACCAGGTCGGCCTGTGGGCTCTCGGGCTGCTGGCCACCGGCTTGGGCGTGGTCGAGGCGGTGCTCACCTTCGTCCGACGCTGGATCGTGTCGGTGGGCACGGTCGGCACCGAGACCGGAATCCGGCTGGACATGTACGCAAAGCTGCAGCGTCTGCCGGTGGCCTTCCACGATCGGTGGCAGTCCGGGCAGTTGCTGTCGCGGATGATGAGCGACCTGTCGACGACCCGGCGGTTCCTCGGTTTCGGGCTCCTGTTCATCATCATGAACATCGTCCAGATCCTGATCGTGACGGCGCTGCTGCTGCACATGTACTGGCCGTTGGGGCTGGTCGTGGTCGCCTCGATCGTGCCGATCACCTGGTCGTGCCTGCGCAACGAGAAGGAATACACCCGGCTGTCCAGGATCGTCCAGGACCAGACCGGGGACGTCGCCTCCGCCGTGGAGGAGGGCGCCCACGGGCTGCGCGTGATCAAGGCGTTCGGCCGCTCCCGCTGGATCTTCGACAAGTTCGACACCCGCAGCCTGAAGTTGTACGAGACGTCGATGTCGCGGGTCCGCCTCAGCGCGCGCTTTTGGACCCTCCTGGAGATCATCCCCAGCGTCACGCTGATCATCGTGCTCGGCTTCGGAGCGGTCGCCGCCGGACAAGGTGTGGTCACCCTGGGCACGCTGGTCGCCTTCATCACGCTGATGCTGTCGCTGGTCTGGCCGGTCGCCGCACTCGGCTTCCTGCTGGCCATGTCGCAGGAGGCGATGACCGCCGCCGACCGGATCGCGGAGATCTTCGACGCGGAGAACGTGATCACCGACGGAGACGCGGAGCTGCCCCTGGTCGACGGGCGAGTGGCGGTCGAGGGACGGCTGCGGTTCGCCGGAGTCGGGTTCCGGTTCCCCGACGGCGACGTCGACGTGCTGCACGATATCGACCTGGAGCTGGAACCCGGGGAGACCGTGGCCCTCGTCGGCGCCACCGGCGCCGGCAAGAGCGTGTTCACCGCCCTGGTCTCACGCCTGCACGACGTCACCGCCGGGTCGATCACCATCGACGGCTTCGACATCCGGGATCTGCCGCTGTCCCAGCTGCGCACCGTTGTGGCCACCGCCTTCGAGGACCCGACGCTGTTCTCCATGTCAGCCCGGGAGAACATCACGCTCGGGCGGCCGGACGCGTCCGAGGAGGAGATCGCCGAGGCGGTCGAGGTGGCCCAGGCGCAGTTCGTGTACGAGCTGCCCTGGGGCCTGGCCACCCGGATCGGTGAGCAGGGGATGAGCCTGTCCGGCGGGCAGCGGCAACGCCTCGCGCTCGCCCGGGCCGTGCTGGCCCGGCCGGCGATCCTGGTGCTCGACGACACCCTGTCCGCGCTCGACATCCATACCGAGGCGCTGGTCGAGGAGGCGTTGCAGCGGGTGCTGGTCGGGGTCACCGGCATCGTCGTGGCGCACCGGGCCTCCACCGTGCTGCTCGCGGACCGGGTCGCGGTGCTCGTCGACGGCACCATCGCCCACGTCGGGACGCACACCGACCTGCTGGCCACGGTTCCGCAGTACCGCTCCCTGCTATCGGCCGACGTCGAGGTCGAGGCGGTGCCGTCATGACCACCGACGTACGTCCCGACGCCACGTCGGGTTCGGAGCGAGACCGGTCAGCACCCCGCGACGCGATCGAGGAGTGGCGCGGGGTCGCGGCCGAGCACAATTCGGAGCTGTCCGAGCGCACGACCGGCCTGCTCCGGCAGCGCAGCCGGTCGCTGCTCGCCGACCTGCTGCGGCCCTACCTGCGCACCGTCTGGCTGCTCGTCGCGGTCGTCGTGGTCGAGAACGCGGCCCGGTTGTCCGTGCCGCTGCTGGTTAAGCGTGGCATCGACCTCGGCATCCCGCCGCTGACCCAGACCGGCAACGCCACCGTCTTGTACGAGACGGTCGCCGTGATGCTCGTGGTGGTGCTCATCCAGGGCATCTGCCGACGCGCGTTCCTCCGCTCCTCAGGCAAGGTCGGGCAGCAGGTGCTGCTGGAGCTGCGGCGACGGGTGTTCACCCACTTCCAGAAGCTCGACGTGGCCTTCCACGACCGATACACCTCGGGCCGGGTGGTGTCGCGGTTGACCAGCGACATCGACGCGATCGCCGAGTTGCTGGTCGGCGGCTTCGACGGGCTGGTCAGCGCCGTCCTGACCATGGTCGGGGTCGGGATCCTCCTGCTCACGCTGGACCTGAAGCTCGGTGCGGTCTGCTTGATCTGCTTCCCGATCCTGATGCTGGTCGTGCGCTGGTTCTCCCGCAGCTCCGGACGCACGTACCGGCGGGTCCGCGAAGCGTCCGCCCTGGTCATCGTGCACTTCGTGGAGACCATGACCGGGATCCGAGCGGTGCAGGCGTACCGGCGGGAACCGCGCAACCAGGAGATCTTCACCCAGCTGTCCGGGCGCTACCAGGACGCGAACGTCGACTCGTTCCGGCTGGTGGCGATCTTCATGCCGGGCGTGCGGCTGATCGGCAACCTGACGATCGGTGCCGTCTTGCTGTACGGCGGCTATCGGGCCATCGGAGGCGATATCACCGTCGGCGTACTGGCGGCCTTCCTGCTGTACTTGCGGATGTTCTTCGAGCCGATGCAGGAGATCAGCCAGTTCTACAACACATTCCAGTCTGCGTCGGCGGCGCTGGAGAAGCTGTCGGGCGTGCTCGAGGAGGAGCCGGACGTCCGTCCGGCGGCCGAACCTGCTGCACTGCCGATTGCCCGGGGCGAACTGGTGCTGGACCACGTCGACTTCGGCTACGTGCCGGAACGGATCGTGATCGACGACCTGGATGTGGTGGTCCCGTGCGGGCAGACCGTGGCGCTGGTCGGCACGACCGGAGCGGGCAAGACGACCATCGCCAAGTTGTTGTCGAGGTTCTACGACCCGACGTCTGGGTCGGTCCGGATCGACGGTGTCGACCTCCGCGCGCTGAGCGACGATCGGCTGCGGCAGGCGGTCGTCATCGTGACCCAGGAGAACTTCATGTTTGACGGGACGGTGGCCGACAACATCGCGTTCGGTCGTCCGGATGCCGGCCGGACCGAGATCGAGTCCGCCGCCGCGGCGGTCGGCGCCGAAACGTTCATCCGGGCGCTGCCGCTCGGCTTCGACACCGACGTCGGCAAGCGCGGATCGCGGTTGTCGGCCGGCCAGCGCCAGTTGGTGGCGTTCGCCCGAGCCTTCCTGGCCGACCCGGCCGTGCTGATCCTCGACGAGGCGACGTCCAGCCTGGACGTGCCGAGCGAGCGCCTCGTCCAGCGGGCGCTGCAGACCATCCTGGCCGAACGGACCGCGGTGATCATCGCCCACCGGCTGAGCACCGTCGAGATCGCGGACCGGGTGCTCGTGCTCGAGCACGGCAAGGTGGTCGAGGACGGTTCGCCGAGAGAGTTGATGGCGACCCGAGACGGTCACTATGCGGCGCTGCATCGCGCGTGGCTGGAGTCGCTGGCCTGATCAGCCGGTCGGCGCTTGTGTACGCCTCGCTTGACGCACGCAGAACCCGTTGCCGTCAGGGTCGGCCACGGTCGAATGCCAGCTTCACCCATCCTCGTCAGCCCCCTTCGGCTCGGCGAAGGGGTCGGTAATCTCTCGCAGTGCTTCCAGGGCGCGGCGCAGCTCTGCCGTCCTGGCTGCTCCGAGGTGAGCCTGCCAAGTGTTCTCGATCTGGCGGATCACGGGCAGGCTCAGCTGCACCAGCTCCCGACCGAGGTCGGTGACGAGCACCAGCCGGGCGCGGGCGTCGGTCGGGTCGGGCACGCGACTGACGTAGCCCGCTCGTTCGAGCTGATCGACGACCGAGCCGACGGTCTGCTTGCTGACCTGTGCGGCTTGGGCCAGCTCGCCGAGACGAGAGCCGTTCGGTGCGATGCGCTGGAACACCCTTGCTTGGCTCAGCGGGAGGTCGTGCCCGTGGGCCTTGAGGTGGGCGACTACGGCGGACTCCATCGACCGGTACGGGATGAACAGCAACAGCCCGAGGTTCAGCGGCTCCGAGGCGTCCGTCGCATCCGTCGCATCCGCAGTCATAGCAGCATGGTGACAGAAGTCCGAGGTTCGGACTAAGATGGCGACCGTCAGAGGGGAAGGACCGGGTGATGAGCGAGGAGTACTGGTCGGCAGTTCGGACGGTGAGGCTGAGAGTTGCCGAGATGCTGGACACGCTCAGCCCGAGCGAATGGGATGCTGCCTCGCTGTGCGAGGGGTGGCGGGTCCGTGACGTCGCCGGCCACCTGGCGCTCGTGCCCACGATCACCACCGGGCAGCTGCTCGCCGCTGCGCCCCGCGCCCGATTCAACCCGAACCGCATCAACACGCTCCTGGCTGTGCGTGCCGGTTCCGTCGCCACCTCGGAGATCGTCCAGAAGCTGCGTGACCACGCCGAGGACCGGACGACGGCCAAGGCCCTGGACACCCGCAACGCGCTGTTCGACGCGATCGTGCACAGCCAAGACATCGCCGTCCCGTTGGGCCGCGCCTTCGGCGTCCCCGTCGG
Source organism: Propionibacteriales bacterium (assembly GCA_038257965.1). Taxonomy (GTDB): domain Bacteria; phylum Actinomycetota; class Actinomycetes; order Propionibacteriales; family Propionibacteriaceae; genus Microlunatus. The sequence continues at coordinate 5,799 of JBBSQJ010000059.1, read as the reverse complement.
TTTCACCCGTCAAGGGCTCGACCGGGTCTGGGCCATGGGCTGGCCATTCAACGCCCAGCGCCGCCTCGCCGCGCGGACCCTGACGGCCACCGACACCGACTGGACCGTGGGATCTGGACCCGAGGTCTGTGGCAGCGCGCTGTCCCTTCTGCTCCTGCTCACCGGTCGCACCTCAATAGCCCGCAAGGACCTCGTCGGGGCTGGGCTCGAAGGCCTCCACCCTTGACTGGTGCGTTCGCTCGCGTTCGGTACCGAGAGCGGCACGGGGAAGGCATCCTCAGGACGGGGCGAGGTCGCTGAGCGGAATCAGCGGCTCTGTTCTCGAACAGATGTGCGATTGTGTCAGCGGGTTGGTCTACCGTTTGGGGTATGACCGCAGCGACCGTCTCCGAGCCGGCCGGGCTGACCGGGCCCGATCCGGTGACAGCCCGGTTGACGGACACGCTGGCCTGGATCGGTGACATGGTTGCTGGCGCCGAGCCCGTTGATGATGCGCTCCGGATCGACAGGATCGCGTTGGCGGAGCGGCTGAAGGCAGCGTTGGACGCGTTGCAGGCGGTCGAGATCGTTGATTTCGCCCGTTCGCAGGTCGCCGAGCAGCAGCGGCTGGATGTGGACCCGGCGAGGGTGGGCCGCGGGATCGCCGACCAGGTCGCCCTGGCCTGCAAGGTGACGCCGACCGAGGGGTCCCGGCGGCTGCACGTGGCTCGTGACCTGTGTCTGGACATGCCGACCGCGCTGGGTTTGCTGAGCGCAGGTGAGATCGGCGGGTGGACCGCGCGGCTGGTCGTCGGTGAGTTGTCTCACCTGGACCGCTCGTCGCGTCGTCTCGTCGATGCGGAGTTGGGTCGGGTCCATCTCGAGCAGAAGTCGCCGCGGGCTGCTGCGGCCACTGCGCGGCGACTCGTCTACATCGCAGATCCGGCCGGTGCGGTTCGGCGTGGCCGGCGGGCTCGGTCCGATCGGCGGGTCACCTTGCGGCCGGCACCGGACACGATGAGCATCTTGTCCGGTCTCCTGCCCGTGGAGCAGGGTGTGGCGTGCCTGGCCGCACTGCAGACCGAAGCCGCCCGCCTCCGCGCGGCGGGGGATGATCGGGGTCGGGGTCAGATCATGGCCGACACCCTGGTCGAGCGGATCACCGGCCAGGCCAGGGCATCCGACCTACCGGTCGAGGTGCAGATCGTGATGCCTCTGGCCTGCTTGCTCGACCCGGACGATGCGACACCCTCCGACGTCGCCGACCATGGCCCCGTCCCGCCCGAGATCGTACGGGAGATCATCGACCGCAGCCGGGCCGGCGGGTTCTGGCGGCGGCTCTTCACCAAGCCGACCGCACGAGGCGATCGGGTCGTGGTCGGGATCGACGAACGCCGACGCCGGTTCAACGCAGCGACAGCCGACCTGATCGGTGCGAGGGACAGGCACTGCCGCGACCCGTTCTGCACCGCGCCGATCCGCCACTGCGATCACATCGTCCGCTTCACCGATGGTGGACCGACCACTTCGGCCAACGGACGCGGCGTCTGCGAACGGGGAAACTACGTCCGCGAACTCCCCGGGTGGAGCATCAAACTGGTCGATCCCGACAGCCACACCGTCCTCACCACCACCCCCACCGGCCACCATTACCTCAGCCGGCCCGACGAGCCACCGTGATTCAGCCCGCGGCGACCAGACCACGACAACACCTGAGGAAGGCGGCTGGTCTCGAGCGCGACGAGCACCTCTTCCACGGAGACGAACCCGCCGGGACCCGGTCGGGCGCTTGCTTCGCCCGGTCGGGCGATCACGACGACCGGTATGCCCAACTCGGCGGCGGCGGTCAGCTTGGCGGCGGTGTGCGAGCCGCCGGAGTCCTTGGTCACCAAGAGGTCGACCCGGTGGTCGTCCATCAGCCCGTATTCGGAGGCATGGACGTACGGCCCCCTCGATCGCACGATCCGCCACGCGGTCGGCACCCGGAAGTTCGGCGGGTCGACGACCCTGGCCAGGACGGACCGGTCGGACCAGGGCAGGAACGCTTGTAGCGACTGCCGCCCAGTGGTGAGAAACGGTCGACGGGCGCAAGGGGCCGCATCGAGTACCTCAGCGGTCATGGCTACCCAAGTCCAGGTGTGTGCATCTGCGCGGTCACGCCAGCTCGGCCGCACGAGCCGCAGGAGGGGGACGCCGGAGTCGGCGCTGGCGATGGCTGCGTTGGCGGAGATCCGTGCGGCGAACGGGTGGGTTGCATCGACGACGGCCCGCACGCGACGGTCCCGCAAAAAGGCGGTCAGGCCGTGGACTCCGCCGAATCCACCGATCCGCACCGGACCGGCCGGCAGCGCGGGATCGCTGACTCGACCGGCCAGACAGGAGAGCACCTCCTCACCCCGCTCGACCAGGGCGGCGGCGAGCGCTCTGGCCTCGGAGGTGCCACCCAGGATCAAGATCATCGCCGCGTCCGCGCGGCGTCCGCGGACGATGCTCGTCGCCGAGTCGTGAGCATCAGATTGAGGACGGCGGCCGACATGGCGGATGCGAGCCCGACGCGGCGGGCAAGAGCGGTCGTGCGCGCGATGTCGGAAGTGTGTGGCGATCGGCCGGTCCCGAGTCGGCCCCGGTTCTCGAACTGGTCGCCGTACCGGTTGACGCCGCCGAGCCGGAGCCCGAGGGCCCCGGCGAACGCAGCTTCGACGACGCCGGCATTCGGGCTGGGGTGGGCGGGAGCATCGCGGCGAATCGCGTCGAGCGCCCCGGCCCGGTCGTCGCCCAGCACGGCGGTGAGGAGCCCGCCGAGCCTCGCCGGAATCCAGTTGAGGACGTCGTCGAGCCGGGCCGCGGCCCAGCCGAACCGTCGATAGCGGGCCGTGCGGTGGCCCACCATGGCGTCGAGCGTATTGGCGGCACGGTAGGCAAGCAGCCCCGGGAGGCCGGCGACCGCACCCCAGAACAGCGGCGCCACCACGGCGTCGGAGGTGTTCTCGGCCACCGATTCGATGCAGGCCCGGGCCAGTTCCTCGGCGTCGAGCTCGGACGGGTCGCGCCCGACGAGGTGGGTGATCTGCTCGCGAGCGGCCGAGAGGTCAGCGTGCGCGAGCTGAGCCGCGACGGCGCTCGCCTCGCGTTCCAGCGATCGTCCACCGAGCACGACCCAGGTCGCCGCGGCGGTCAGCGCAGTCCGAGCGACCGGGTGGTCGCGGGTCAACCGGGTCAGGCCGACCCCCAGGCCGGTCCCGCCGCCGACCAGCAGGGTGGCGTACGCGATCCCGGCGCCGCGGCGATCGGCGTACAGCGGACCCTCCAGCCGGCCGGCCAGGCGGCCGAAACCAGCGACGGGGTGCCCGCGCCGAGGGTCGCCGAAGATCCGGTCCAGGCCAAAGCCGAGCAGCAGCCCGACCGGCGTGGGCAGCGAGGACGCTAAGGTCGAGCGCGATGTCAGCACGTCGGATCCTCGTCACCGGCGGCGTGCGCTCGGGAAAATCCGCGTACGCCGAACGGGTCCTGGCCGACCAACCGGGCGTCACGTACATAGCGCCCGGACCGGTGCCCGATCCGGTTGCGGACCCCGAGTGGGCGGCCCGGATCCGGGCCCATCGCGAGCGGCGACCGGCGCACTGGACCACGATGGAGACGGCTCAGGTGGCGGGAATGCTGCGGCAGGCGGAGCAGCCCGTTCTGCTGGACTGCCTCGGCACCTGGCTGACCCGATTGATCGACGACCTGGACGGCTGGGATCGGCCGCGTGCCGACTGGGCCGTCGACTGGCGAACGGCCACCGACGCACTGGTCGACGCGTGGCGGTGCTTCCCCGAGCGGGGTGTGGTGGTCACCAACGAGGTGGGCTGGGGCGTGGTCCCGGCGCACGCCTCGGGACGGCTGTTCGCCGATCTGCTCGGCCGGGTCAACCAGGAGATGGCGGCAGTCAGCGACGAGGTCGTGCTGATGGTCGCCGGACGTCCGTTGCTGCTGTAGGACACGGTTGCGACGAGAATCCGTCGACCCTTCGACAAGCTCAGGGCCGGCGAAGCTCAGGGCACCTGACAGGCACAGGGCACCTGACAGGCTCAGGCCACACGACAGGGCACATGATGATGACCGCCTCAGGGCACTCACAGCGATGCCACCAGCAGCAACACGGTCAGGGTCAGTTCGACAGCCGCGCCGAGCACGTCACCGGTGATCCCGCCCAGCCGTCGCACGCAGTGGACGGTCAGCAGCAGCGCGGTCAGCAGCCCGGCCCCGGCTGCGACGAAGCCCAGCCACCAGGGGCTGACGAGCAGACCCAGCAACCCAGCGAACCCGACCCATGCAGCGGCGGCCGCGATCCGGGGGACCGTGCCGGCCACCGCCGACCCGAGTCCGTCGGCGCGGGCGGCCGGCACGCCGTGTGCGCAGGCCACCACCAGGGCCAGTCGCGCGCCGCAGATCAGCAGACCGAGCGTGAGCCAGGAGCCGGTATCGATCAGTACGCCCGCCGTGGCGGACTGGATCCCCAGCACCAGCACCAGCGCCACCACCCCCATCGGTCCCACATCGCCACGGCGCATGATCACCAACGCCGGCTCGACCGGTCGGCCGCTGCCGAGCCCGTCGACGGTGTCGGCCAGCCCGTCCAGATGCAGGGCCCGGGTGCCCAGCGCCAGCGCCGCGACCACGAGCAGGCCCGACACCAGCGACGGCCAGCCGGCCAGCCGACCGAGCCAGCCGGCGGCGACGGCAACAGCCGCGAGCGGGAGCACCGCGATCGGGGCGAGCAGCATCGCGCCGCGGGCGATCTTCGGGGTGACGTCGACCCGTCCCGTGGGCAGGACGGTCAGGGTGCCGACCGCCAGGCGTACCGAGGCGAACACGGATCAGGTGAGATCGGACAGCAGCGCCATCTCGCGGGCCAGCATCGCCGCCGAGCGCAACACCGGAAGGGCAAGCAGCGCCCCGCTGCCTTCACCCAGCCGAAGCCCGAGATCTAGCACCGGGACGAGACCGAGCTTGTCCAGCGCCAGGCGCTGCGCCGGTTCGGTCGAACGATGGCCTGCCGCACACCAGGCGGCAGTGCCGGGTGCGATCTCGTCGGCCACCGACAGCTCCGCGAGCGTGGCCAGCCCGTCGAGGAGGATCGGCACGCCCGCCTCGGCGGCCGCGATCATGAAGCCCACCCCGGCGGCGAGGTCGGCCGAACCCAGCGACTGCAGCCGGTTGCGCGGATCGCGAGCCCGCTCACCCACCCGGTCCACGGCCGCTTGGAGCACCGCGGTCTTGCGGACCAGCGTCGTGTCGTCGATACCGGTGCCACGGCCGACGACCTCGACCGGCGGCAGTCCGAACGTGGTCGCGATCAGGGCCGTCGCCGGGGTGGTGTTGCCGATGCCCATGTCGCCCAGGATCAGTAGGTCGGCGCCCGCGGCGATCTCCTCGTCGGCGATCGCCCGACCGGCCAGCAGCGCAGCCTCGATCTCGGCCTCGCTGAGGGCGTCCACCACGTCGATCGAGCCGGATCCGCGCCTGATCTTGTGTGCGGCAACTCCGGGCGGATCCGTCAGGTCCGCGTCGACCGCGATGTCGAGCACGCGCAACGAGACATCATGCTGCCGGGCCAGCACGCCCGCAGCCGCCGTGCCGCCGGCGAAGGCGTGCACCATGGCCGCCGTCACCTCGGCCGGATACGCCGAGACGCCACGGGCCGCGACGCCGTGATCCCCGGCCAGCACCACCAGTCGTACGTGTTCTGGCTGGCCGGGTGGGCAGGCTCTCTGACAACCGGCGAGCCACGCCGCGAGATCCTCGATCCGACCCAGCGCACCCGCCGGTTTCGCGAGG
>JBBSQJ010000058.1:0-20327 GCA_038257965.1 Propionibacteriales bacterium | reverse complement strand
TGAAGATCTTGGCGACGCTTCTCAAAGCCGACGCCGGCGCGGCGAGCGTCGCGGGACTCGACGTCGCGACACAGCCGCGGGACGTACGGGAGTCGATCAGCTTGACCGGCCAGTTCGCCGCAGTCGATGAAGTTCTCACCGGCCGGGAGAACCTCGTGCTGGTGGCCAAGCTGCGCCACCTCGAGGATCCGGGTGCGATCGCCGACGACCTGCTCGCCCGCTTCGCGCTCACCGACGCTGCCAACCGCAAGGCGGCCACCTACTCGGGCGGCATGCGACGCCGACTGGACATCGCGATGAGCCTCATCGGGAACCCGCCGGTCGTCTTCCTCGACGAGCCCACCACCGGACTGGATCCCCAAGCCCGTAACGAGGTATGGCAGACCGTCCGGCAACTCGCCAGCAACGGCACCACCGTGCTGCTGACCACCCAGTATCTCGACGAGGCCGAGCAACTCGCTGATCGCATCGCGATCCTGCACCAGGGCACGATCATCCAGAACGGCACCCTCGCCGAACTCAAGCAGCTTCTCCCGCCCGCGAGGATCGAGTACGTCGAGAAGCAGCCTTCCCTCGAGGACGTCTTCCTCGCACTCGTCGGCGACACGGTCCAGGCCGGCGCCGGGCAAGACACCCCCGCCAACGGCGCAGCCTCAACCCGGAAGGAAACCCGATGACTACCCACGTCCTCGGCGACACCGGCGTCCTCACCGGGCGCTCGCTGCGCCACATCCTGCGCAGCCCAGACACGATCGTCACCACCGCGGTCACCCCGATCGCGCTACTGCTGTTGTTCGTGTACGTGTTCGGCGGCGCGATCGACACCGGCAGCGCGGGGTCCTACATCGACTACATGCTCCCCGGCATCTTGCTCATCACCATCGCGTCCGGGATCGCCTACACCGCCTACCGGCTGTTCCTCGACATGCGGGGCGGCATCTTCGAACGCTTCCAGTCGATGCCGATCGCCAGATCGAGCGTGCTCTGGGCGCACGTGCTCACCTCCCTGGTCTCGAACCTGGCCTCGATCACGATCGTCGTCGGCGTCGCGCTGATCATGGGATTTCGCACCGGCGCGTCCGTGACCGCGTGGCTCGCGGTGGCCGGCATCCTGACCCTGTTCACCCTTGCGCTGACCTGGATCGCAGTGATCGCCGGTCTCTCGGCGAAGACCGTCGACGGCGCCAGCGCATTCAGCTACCCGCTGATCTTCCTGCCGTTCGTCAGCTCGGCGTTCGTGCCCACCGACTCGATGCCCGGCCCCGTCGCCTGGTTCGCCCAGCACCAGCCGATGACCGCCATCGTGAACACGATCCGGGCCCTGTTCGCGCAGGAACCGATCGGTAGCGAGATCTGGACTGCCCTCGCCTGGCTCATCGGCATCCTCATCGTCGCGTACGCCTTCGCGATCGCCATCTACCGTCGAAAGATCAGCTGATCCCCACCGCCCGCTCCCTTCGCAGGGAGCGGGTGGCGTCGTCATGGTCTTCGCATGCCGTGGAGATCGCCTGGGGTCCATGGTCCGGCGACCGCAGGGCTGAGGCGCCGCGGCGGCGACAGCCGCACGCCGAGCGGGAGTAGAGGAACGAACTGCCAAGATGACGGCATGGAAGCCGCTTACGACCTCATTGTTCTCGGTGCGGGCAGTGGTGGGTACGCCTGCGCTCTACGGGCCGCTCAGTTCGGCCTGGACGTAGCCCTGGTCGAGAAGGATCTGGTCGGCGGCACCTGTCTGCATCGCGGCTGCATCCCGACCAAGGCCTATGTGCATGCCGCCGAGGTGGCCGACGCCGCCCGCGATGGCGTCCAGTTCGGGGTGCACGCCACCCTGGACCGGGTGGACCTGGCCGAGGTGCGCGCCTATGCCGACTCCGTCGTCTCGCGGCTGTACAAGGGGCTGACCGGGCTGATCAAGCAGCGCGGGATCACCGTCGTGCACGGCGAGGGACGGCTCGTCGTCGGCCACGGCTCCGCAGCCGTCGTCGGCGCAGACTCGCCCGCAGTCGTCGTCGGAGAGGATCTGCTGACCGCTCCGGCGATAGTGCTGGCCACCGGATCGACGTCGAGATCACTGGCCGGGCTGCAGATCGACGGCAAGCGCGTGCTGGCCAGCGAGGACGCGCTGCGACTGGAGAAGCTGCCCACCTGCGCGATCGTGCTCGGCGGCGGCGTGATCGGGGTCGAGTTCGCATCGGCGTGGCGTTCGTTCGGCACCGACGTCACCGTGGTCGAGGCGCTGCCGCGGCTGGTTGCGAACGAGGAACCGGAGGTCAGTGCCGCATTGCAGCGTGCCTTCCGCAAGCGCAAGATCACCGTGATCACCGGGACCGGCTTCGCGGGCGTGCGCACCGACGACACCGGGGTGCGCGTCACCCTGGCCGATGGCCAGGAACTGAGCGCCGAGATCTTGCTGGTGGCCGTCGGACGCGGTCCGGTGAGTGCTGCGATGGGGTTCGAGGAGGCCGGAGTCGAGCTGGAGCGGGGTTTCGTCCGCACCGACGAACGACTCGCGACCTCCGCACCCGGCGTGTACGCCGTCGCCGACCTCGTCTTCGGGCTGCAGCTGGCCCACCGCGGCTTTGCGCACGGGATCTTCCTGGCCGAGGACCTTGCCCACCGGCTGGGGAGGCTGGACCGGGCGCCCGTGCCGGTCATCGACCGCGACGTCCCGCGGGTCACGTACTGCGATCCGGAGATCGCGTCGGTGGGTCTGGGTGAGGAAGCGGCTCGTGCGGAATACGACGAGATCGAGACGCTGACCTACGACCTCGGCGGCAACGGCAAGTCGCAGATCCTCAAGACTGCCGGATTCGTCAAGCTGATCCGACGGGTCGACGGTCCGGTGGTCGGCGTGCACATCGTCGGCGCGCGCGCCGGTGAGCTGATCGGCGAAGCGCAGCTGATCACCAACTGGGACGCGTATCCCCGTGATGTCGCCGGACTCATCCACGCGCACCCGACACAGAACGAGGCTCTCGGCGAGGCGCATCTAGCACTGGCCGGCAAGCCGCTGCACGCTCACGGCTGAGCCCCGGCGTTTCGAGGTAGTCGACCCGCTTCAGGCTGAGAATGGCTGAGGCTAGGCTGAGCCCAATTGAGCATGAGTCATCCCGATGAAGGAGCCCCAGCACCCATGTCGACCTCCGTCACCCTCCCAGCGTTGGGCGAAAGCGTCACCGAAGGCACGGTCACTCGTTGGCTCAAGCAGGTAGGCGATCGCGTCGAGGCCGACGAGCCCTTGCTGGAGGTCTCGACCGACAAGGTCGATACCGAGATCCCGTCCCCGACCGCCGGTGTGCTGCTGGAGATCAAGGCCGCTGAGGACGAGACCATCGAGGTCGGCGCGGTGCTGGCGGTGATCGGTGACGAGAGTGAGGCCGGCGGATCTGACGGCGACGCTGGTGCGGGCGGCGGCTCGGCCAAGGAAGAGGCACCGGTGGAGGACAAGCCGGACCCCTCGTCGGCGACCGACGCGGAGAAGATGGAAGAGGCCGAGCCTGCTCCGACCGGTCGCGTTTCCAGCGACAGCGGTTCCAGCGACAGCGGTTCCAGCGACAGGGGATCCGGCGACACGGGAGCGGGTGGCGCGGCGAGCGGGACGGAGGTCACCCTGCCCGCTCTCGGCGAGAGCGTCACCGAGGGAACGGTGACGCGCTGGCTCAAGCAGGTCGGCGACTCGGTCGAGGCCGACGAGCCGCTGCTAGAGGTGTCCACCGACAAGGTCGACACCGAGATCCCCTCTCCCGGATCGGGCACGCTGCGCGACATCTCGGTCGCCGAGGACGAGACGGTCGAGGTCGGCGCCGTCTTGGCCATCGTGGGCGACGCCTCGGCGACCGAGGGCGCGCCGGACGCCGAAGCACCGTCCAACGAGACCGCGACCGTGGACAGCGCCGATTCCATCGAAGATCAGACGGCCGCCGGCGACGAGGGCGGCCAGGCGCCGATCTCGGCCCGCGCGGCCGAGCCGACTCCGGCCGCCGCGGAGTCGCAACCTGAGCCGGGAGCCGAGGAGGCCACCCGTGCCACTCCGCCGGCCGAGAGCACCCCGAGCGCATCGGCAGCATCGAGCGGGGGTGGCCAGGACTTCACCGGCTATGCGACCCCACTGGTCCTCAAGCTGGCTGCCGAGAACAACGTCTATCTCTCGTCGGTCGCGGGCACCGGCGTCGGCGGTCGGATCCGCAAGCAAGACATCCTGGCCGCCGCGGAGGAGGCGAAGAAGGCCGCCGAGGAGGCGAAGAAGGCCGCGGCGGCGGCCCCGGCACCTGCTCCGGCGCCGGCCGCAGCGGCAGCACCGTCGGCACCGAGCGCACGCACGGCCGAGCCGAGCAATCTGCGCGGCTCGACCGAGAAGATGTCTCGGCTCCGAAAGACGATCGCCAAGCGGATGGTCGAGTCGCTGCAGGTCTCGGCTCAGCTCACCGCGACCGTCGAAGTCGATCTGACCGCGATCTCGAAGATCCGGGCTCGGTTCAAGGAGGAGTTCAAGGCACGCGAGGGCGCAAGCCTGTCGTACCTGCCGTTCATCACCAAGGCGACCATCGAGGCGCTGAAGGTGTTCCCGAAGGTCAATGCGACCATCGACACCGAGGCCGGCGAGATCAGCTACCCCAGCGCGGAGCATGTCGGCATCGCCGTCGACACCGAGCGTGGCCTGCTGGTTCCGGTGATCAAGGACGCCGGCGACCTCAACATCGCCGGGCTGGCCAAGAAGATCGCCGACCTGGCGGCCCGGACGCGGGCCAACAAGGTCACCCCCGACGAGCTCAGCGGCGGCACGTTCACGATCACCAACTACGGCTCGGCCGGCACGTTGCTGGACACCCCGATCGTCAACCAGCCGCAGGTGGCGATCCTCGGCACCGGAGCCCTCGTGAAACGACCGATGGTGATCAAGGATCCGCGCCTCGGAGAGGTCATCGCGGTGCGCGACATGATGTACTTGTCGATGTCCTACGACCACCGCCTGGTCGACGGTGCCGACGCCGCCCGCTTCCTGGCGCACGTGAAGGCTCGCCTCGACGAAGGCGACTTCGGCTCGGAGTTCGGGCTCTGACGGTCACGTGTTCGCCGGTCGCCTCCCCGGAAAGTGTGCTGTAGTGACAGTTCGAACCGGCGTGTCGCCGCGAGATCTGCACAGTTTCCGGGGGCCGGTGGCGGGTAGGTCTGGTTCGTGAGATACCTGCTGGCCGGATCATCGGGCTTCCTCGGAACTGCGCTGCGGGTGGACCTCGCCGCGCAGGGACATCAGGCGGCACGGCTGGTTCGCCGGGATCCGGCGACCGCGACGGAATACGGGTGGGATCCCGATCATGGATCGCTGGATACCGCGGTGTTCGACGGGGTCGACGTCGTGGTCAATCTCTGTGGCGTCGGGATCGCGGACCGGCCGTGGACTCGGGCGCGGCGCGCGCTGCTGCGTTCGTCCCGGATCAACCCGACCCGCACGCTCGCTCGGGCCCTCGCCGAGCGTAACGACCCGCGCCCGGTGCTCGTCCAGGCCAGTGCGATCGGCTGGTACGGCACGGACCGGACCGACGCACCACAGACCGAGGACGCGCCGCCGGGCGAAGACTTCATCGGCGAGTTGGTCGACGACTGGGAACGAGCAGCCGGGCCGGCGATCGAGGCCGGCGTGCGGACGGTGTTCCTGCGTACGTCCCCGGTAATGGACCGGGCGGGCGGCGCCTTCGCGCTGATGCGCCGGGCGTGGTCGTTCGGGCTCGCTGCGAAGCTCGGCGACGGTACGCAGCACATGCCGATGGTCAGTCTGGACGATTACCTGCGAGCGCTGCAGTGGGCGGCCGAGACGCCCGAGGCGAGCCGAGCGTACAACCTGACAATTCCCCAGCCGACCACGAACGCGGAGTTCACCGATGCGTTGGCAGAGGCCCTCCACCGGCCGAGTCTGTTCAAGGCACCGGCACCGCTCATCCGGATCGGATTGGGCGAACTGGCCGAACAGCTGGTCGGCGACATCTGGGTCGTACCTCAGCGGCTCACGGCGGCAGGATTCGTGTTCAGTGCCCCGGACGTGCGCAGCACCATTCGGGCGGCCCTGCGTCGCAGCTAGTGAGGGGGCCGAAGTTTCGTGGCTCCCCCGCCAGTGTACGGGCACGGGCGGACCCGGTTGGACGGGCGAACCCGGTTGGATCGGGCGAACGTAGACTCGCGCGCATGGCGCTCCGCTATTACGACCTCCTCCCCCGCACAGACTTCGTGGACTATCTCCAAGCGTGGGACCTGCAGCGCGAGATCCATGCCGAGGTGGCCGCGGGAACGCGCCCGGCGACGGTGATCTTGCTGGAGCATGCGCCGGTCTACACCGCGGGAAAGCGGACCGAGCCGCAAGAACGACCGCTGGACGGCACCCCGGTGATCGACGTCGACCGCGGCGGCAAGATCACCTGGCACGGACCCGGTCAGCTGGTCGGCTACCCCATCGTCACGTTGCCGGAGGCCGTCGGTGTCGTGGACTACGTACGCCGGCTGGAGGAGGCGCTGATCCGCGCGTTCACGGCGTGCGGTCTCAACACCGGCCGAGTTCCCGGGCGTTCCGGAGTGTGGCTCCCACCGGCGGACGCGAAACCGGAGCGCAAGATCGCGGCGATCGGCGTCCGGGTCGCGGCCGGTACCACCATGCACGGCTTCGCCGCCAACATCGATCCAGATCTCGGCTGGTTCGGCCGGATCATCCCCTGCGGGATCACCGACGCGGGCGTGACCTCACTCGCCGCGGAGATCTCCGAGGCACCCACCGTCGCCGGGTTCGCCGAGACGCTGAAACCTCAACTGGACGAGCTCTTGGACTTCCGGCCGTACGAGAGATCCCCAGATCTGCCGGAGCGCCCTGCCGAGCCGCTGATCACGTACGGCCTCGCTGTCACCCACTGACCCGGGGCCCGGACCCCGGGCCCCGGAAAGTGTGCAGTTGTTGCACGTTCCTTCGGCGTGTCGCTGCAAGAGCTGCACAGTTTCCGGAGATGGGGATGGCTCACCACGGTGCGCTCGGGCCGACGCCGGTAAGGGTGATGACTGCCTCGCCGGCCTCGTCGCTGGCGGCCAGGTCCACCTCGGCGGTGATCGAGTAGTCGTGGTCACCCGACGGGTCGTCGAGGATCTGTCGCACCCGCCAGCGGTCGGGCTGCTCGTCGATGACCAACAACGCGGGGCCGCGGGCGTTCGCCCCGGTTTGGACGAGTTCGTGGTCGGCGAAGTACGACTCCATCGCCTCGACCCAGGCCTCGGCCGTCCAGCCGGTATCGCGGTCCAGCTCGCCGAGCTCGTGCCACCTCCGCCGGGCCGCCAGCTCGACCCGGCGGAACAAGACGTTGCGCACCAGCACGGTGAAGGCACGCTTGTTCGTCGTGATGGCGGGCGGTTGTCGATTGGCCTCCGCGATCAGCTCTGCCTCGGGGTCAGGCCCGCCGCGGAGGGGCGGCAGATCACCCTGCCGGAGTTTCTCCCACTCGTCCAACAGGCTCGAGTCGGTCTGCCGTACCAGCTCTCCGAGCCAGGCGATCAGGTCCTCCACCGCCTCGGTACGTTTCATCTCCGGCACGGTCTGCCGCAGCGCCTTGTACGCGTCGGCGAGATAGCGCAGCACGATGCCCTCGGCCCGGGCCAGCCCGTAGAACCCGACGTACTCGGTGAACGTCATCGAGCGCTCGGCAAGGTCACGGGCGACCGACTTGGGCTTCAGCTCGAGGTCCAGCACCCACGGATGGCTCGTGGCGTACGCGCGATAGCCGACCTCGAGCAGGTCCCGCAACGGCTGGGGATAGGTGATGTCTTCGAGCAGCTCCATCCGCTCCTCGTACTCCAGCCCCTCCGCCTTCATCGCCTGGACCGCCTCGCCGCGGACCATGGATCGTTGCGCGGACAGCACCGGCCCGGGATTCTCCAGCGTCGACTCGATCACCGAGAGGGCGTCGAGGTGATAGTCCGGTGATTCGGTGTCGAGCAGGTCGACCGCAGCCAGCGCGAACGGGGACAACGGCTGGTTGAGCGCGAAGTCGATCTGCAGATCGACGGTCAGTCGGGCCAGTCGACCATGATCATCGGGCTGGGGCAGCCGTTCCACCACCCCGGTGTCCAACAGGCCGCGATAGATGGTGAGCGCGTTGTGCACGTGCCGCCGACGGCGTACGGGCGGTTCGTCGTTGTCGGTGAGCAACTGCTCCATCGCGGTCCAGCAGTTCCCGGGTCGGGCGACGGTGTTGATGATCATCGCGTGGGTGACGCCGAACGACGACTCCAGCGGCTCCGGTTCGGCGGAGACCAGCCGTTCGTACGTCGGCTCGCCGTAGCCGACCGTCCCCTCCGGCGGCTTCTTCCGGACGACCTTCCGCCTCTTCTTGGGATCGTCGCCGGCCCTGGCCAGCGCCTTGAGATTGGCCACCACGTGGTCCGGAGCCTGGACCAGCACGGTGCCCGAGCTGTCGTATCCTGCGCGCCCGGCGCGGCCCGCGATCTGGTGGAACTCCCGCGCGGTGAGCAGCCTCGCCCTGGTGCCGTCGAACTTGCTGAGCGAGGTGAACAGCACCGTACGAATGGGCACGTTGATGCCGACGCCCAGCGTGTCGGTGCCGCAAATGATCTTGAGCAGCCCGGCCTGGGCCAGCAGCTCGACCAGGCGGCGGTACTTCGGCAGCATCCCGGCGTGGTGCACGCCGATCCCGTTGCGGACCAGGCGCGAGAGCACCTTGCCGAAGCCGGCGGCGAACCGGAAGTTGCCGATCAGGTCGGCGATCTGGTCCTTCTCCTCGCGGGTGCAGACTCGAAGGCTGTTCAGCGCCTGGGCCTGCTCGATCGCGGCGGCACGGCTGAAATGCACGATGTACATCGGTGCCTGGTGGGTGGCCAGCCGATCCTCCACCGTCTCGTGCACCGGCGTGGTGACCCACTCGTAGTGCAGCGGCACCGGGCGCTCGGTCGAAGCGATCACCGCCGTGTCGCGGCCCGTCCGGCGAGTCAGGTCCCGCTCGAAGCGCGTGACGTCGCCGAGGGTCGCCGACATCAACAAGAACTGGGCGTCGCGCAGTTCCAGCAGTGGGAGCTGCCAGGCCCATCCTCGATCCGGGTCGGCGTAGAAGTGGAACTCGTCCATCACGACTGCAGCGATGCCGTGAGCCGGGCCTTGCCGCAGGGCCAGGTTGGCGAGGACCTCGGCGGTGCAGCAGATGATGTCGGCATCGGCATTGACGGCCGCGTCACCGGTCAGCATCCCGACCCGTTCGGCACCGAAGATCTCCGTCGCGGTGAAGAACTTCTCCGAGACCAGCGCCTTGATCGGTGCCGTGTAGAAGGTCCGGCCGCCCTGCACGCTCGTCGCGAACTCCAGCCCGGTGGCTACCAGGCTCTTGCCCGACCCGGTCGGCGTCGCCAGGATGACGTTCGACCCGGTGACCAGCTCGAGCAGGGCGTCGGCCTGCGCCGGATAGGGGGTCAGGCCCCGACCCTCGGCCCAACCGATGAACGCATCGTAGACGGCGTCGGGCTCCGGCGCGACGAGGCGGGGATCCAGGATGGACATGAGGTCTCGATCGTAGGTCCGCACCGGCGCCGGGCCGTCGCTGTCGCTTCACGCCCAGTCTGGCTGACCGACCGCCGACGCCGATCTCAAGGCGATGACGAGATCTTCTCCGGCACACCGAGTTTGCTGCGGTTGCGCGGCGGGGGCCACCGGTAGGGTGCTGAGTCCCGACGAAAGGTGTGCATGACCGAGACGATGGCGACGGCAGGACCCTCGTCTGATTACGCGGTTGAGGCGCTCGGCCTGCGCAAGACGTACCGGAGCCGGAAGGGACGCCACGTTGCCGTGGCAGACCTCGATCTGCGGGTGCCGGCCGGTGGCGTACACGGTTTCCTCGGTCCGAACGGCTCCGGCAAGACGACGACGATCCGGATGCTGCTGGGCCTGATCACGGCCGACGCCGGGCGGATGCGGTTGTTCGACAGCGACGTCCCACGGCACCTGCCGGCCGTCGTCGACCGGGTCGGGGCCATCGTCGAGCAACCGAAGTTCTTCCCCGCGTTCTCTGGCCGCAAGAACCTCCAGCTCCTGGCCCAGGCGATCGGTGCCCGTCCCGGTCAGGTCGGTCGGGTGCTGGACGAGGTCGCGTTGACCGATCGTGCTCGCGGCAAGTACCGGACGTACTCCCTCGGCATGAAACAACGGCTCGCCATCGCCGCGACGTTGCTCAAGGACCCCGATCTCTTGATCTTCGACGAGCCGACGAACGGGCTGGACCCGGCGGGCATCCACGAGATCCGGGCCACCATGCGAGGGCTGGCCGATCGCGGCAAGACCGTGCTGGTCTCCAGCCACATCCTCAGCGAGGTCCAACTCGTCGCCGACACGGTCACCATCATCGGTCGCGGACGGCTGCTGGCGGAGGGGCCGGTGAGCGACATCTTGGCCCGCGGGGCAACGGTCTCCTTCCGGGTCGGCGTCGCCGATCCCGGTCGGGCCGCACGCTTGCTGACGTCGGCCGGCTTCGCGGTCGAGTGGCATGCCGACCAGTCGCTCATGGTGCGGGCGGCGGCCACTCAGCCCGACGTCGGGCCGAGTGCGATCGATCCGGCACGGATCACAAAGTCCCTGGCCCGGGAGGGTCTGTACGTCGCCGAGCTCACCCCGCTGCGGCCCGACCTCGAGCAGGTCTTCCTCAGCCTGACCGCCGACGAGCAGCTCGGCAGGCACCCGGGAGGCACCGCATGATCAGACTGATCGCCGCCGAGCTCAACCGCCTGCTGAGCCGCCGCCTGACGATCGTGCTTGCGCTCGGCGTCATCGCCATCGTCGGCTTGTTCCAGATCGCGGTGGCGTCAGCGGTGACCCCACCCTCGGCAGAGCAGGTCGCAGCGGCCCGGCAGGGTTACGAGCAGGATCTGAAGGACTGGCAGGAAAACCACGAGAGTTACCAGCAGGAATGCGCCGACTCCGGCGGCGCCGAGTCCGAGTGCACGATCCCGGCTCCCACGGAACAGGACTACGGCCTGGCTCCAACGCCGTTTGGCGATATCGTCGGGCCCGGCGTCGGCTTCGCCGTGGTGATGGCGATGCTGGCCGCATACCTTCTCGCCGCCTCCTACATCGGGGCCGAGTACAGCACCGGATCGCTCGGGAACTGGCTGACGTTCGTGCCGCAGCGGGAGAAGGTGTACGCGGCCAAGATCGTCGCCCTGGCCCTTGCCTCGACCGCGCTCGGCCTGGTCAGCGCAGGGCTGATGGTCGGCTTGGCGTGCATCGTGACCACCGCGATCGGCCAGCCGCTGACCGGGATCGGCAGCGTCTCCGCAACCGCTGCCCGCGGGATTCCGCTGGTCGTCTTCGCCGCCCTGGTCGGCTTCTGCATCGCCATGCTCACCCGCCACACCGTTGCCGCGCTCGGGGCCCTGCTCGGTTACGGCCTGGTCGTGCTCGGCCTCAACATCTTGAGTTATCTGGTCCCCGCACTCAGCCTGCTCAAGCGCTGGCAGATCGAGACCAACGTCCAGGCCTTCCTTTCCTACGGGCACGACTACCAGGTGATCAAGCGTGTGGTCAGCGTGGAGGGCGTGAACATCGAGGGAGCCGTCCGGACGCTCACGTTCGGCGCGTCGGCTGCCTATCTCGGGATCCTGCTCCTCGCCTTTCTTGCCGTCACGCTGGTGGTCTTTCGCCGCCGCGACGTCACCTGATGGGCCGTTGCGGCGGCGGCTGCGCGGATGGCGGCCCCGAGTAGAGTGAGCAGGTGACGATCGCCCCCGAAGGTCGCAAGCTGCTGCGCCTGGAAGTGCGCAACGCCAGCGTGCCGATCGAGAAGAAGCCGCCGTGGATCAAGACGACTGCGCGCCTCGGCCCGGAGTATCGCGATCTCCAGCAACTCGTGAAGAGCGAGGGCCTGCACACCGTCTGCCAGGAAGCGGGCTGCCCCAACATCTTCGAGTGCTGGGAAGACCGCGAGGCGACGTTCCTCATCGGCGGCGACCAGTGCACCCGGCGATGCGACTTCTGCCAGATCGACACCGGCAAGCCGGCCGACTTCGACGACGGCGAGCCGCTGCGCGTCGCCGAATCCGTCCAGAAGATGAGCCTGCGCTACGCCACGGTCACCGGCGTCTGCCGTGACGATCTGCCCGACGAGGGTGCCTGGCTGTACGCCGAGACGATCCGCAAGATCCATCAGCTGAACCCGGACACCGGGGTGGAGATGCTGGCGCCCGACTTCACCGGTCACAAGCACTATCTCGAACAGATCTTCCAGACCCGTCCCGAGGTGTTCGCGCACAACGTGGAGACCGTTCCCCGGATCTTCAAACGGATCCGGCCGGGCTTTCGCTACGACCGCTCGTTGCAGGTGCTGTCCTGGTCGCGGGAGGCGGGTCTGGTGACCAAGTCCAACCTGATCCTCGGCATGGGTGAGACTCGCGAGGAAATCACCGAAGCGATGCGTGACCTGCATGCGGCGGGCACGGAGATCCTGACGATCACCCAATATCTCCGACCGTCGCCACGGCACCATCCGGTCGAGCGCTGGGTCAAGCCGGAGGAGTTCGTCGAGCTCCGCGAGGAAGCTCTCCAACTCGGCTTCGCGGGGGTGATGAGTGGTCCGCTGGTCCGGTCGTCCTACCGCGCCGGACGGCTGTATCGGCAGGCGCTGGACACCCGCGAGAGCGGCGAGCGTCCGGAGCCGGAGCAGAACTCGGAGCAGACCTCCACGTCGGGGGCACGGGCAGAAGAGGTGGCCGATGGCTGAGGAGAGTGTCAAGGCACAGTTGGCCGCCGCGAAGGCGCGAGCCAAGCAGGCCGAGCAGAAGGCCAAGGCGGACAAGAAGGCCCGCAAGAAGAACACCACCGATCCGGCCGAGATGGGCAGGATCCGCCAGATCGTTCGCGCCTACCAGGTCACGCACGAATTCGATCCGGCGCTGCCCTGGATCATGGGCGGTGCGGTCGCGCTGCCGATCCTGATCGGTGTCGTCGTCGGCCTCATCACCGGCCACTGGATCTACCTGCCGGTCCTCGGATTGTCGATCGGTGTGCTGCTGGCGATGATCGTGTTGGTCCAGCGAGCGAAGAAGGCCACCTACAAGCGGTACGCCGGCCAGGCCGGTTCGGCCGAGGTGGCGCTCGGCATGCTGCCGAAGCAGTGGGTGTCGACACCGGTCATCGCGGTCACGCGTCAGCGTGACGCAGTGCACCGGACCGTCGGACCGGGCGGCATCGTGCTGATCGGCGAGGGCGAGCCCGGCCGGCTCAAGGCGATCCTCGCCGGAGAGGTGAAGAAGCACGAACGGGTCGCATACGGGATCAAGGTGACCACGATCATCATGGGCGAGAAGGACGGTCAGGTCCCGCTGACCAAGCTGGCCGACCACATCCGCAAGCTGCCCAAAGTCCTGCAACCGCACCAGATCACCGACGTCAAGCAGCGGCTCCGCGCGCTCGACGCGGTCCGTCCCCAGATCCCGGTGCCCAAGGGGCCCATGCCGACGAACTCTCGGCAGATGAAGGGCGCCAAGCAGGCCATGCGCGGCCGCTGAGAAAAGGCGGCTCCTGATCAGACGTTGCCTTGTCCGCCGGGCCGGAGTTGCGGCATGTCTTCTGGCGCCCGCCTGCTCAGCAGGTGCGGGCCGTCGGCCCGGATGACGATGTTCTCCTCGTGCACCAGGCCGCGGCCCGGACCCATCCGGAGCGAAGGCTCCAAGGTGATCACCATTCCGGCAAGCAGCGGAGTCAGGTCGTCGGGAGTGTGGGAAGGCCACTCGGTCAGCTGCATACCCAGCCCGTGGCCCATCCGTCCCACGCTGCTCGCGGCGTACCCGGCGTCCTCGATCACGACAGCCATCGCCTGGAACAGCGCAGCACTCGTCGCGCCAGGGTGAGCGACGGCGCAGCCGGCCTCGACAGCGCGGCACAGCGTACGGTGAGCGCGCTGGACGTCTGGAGAAACTCCACCGATCGCGAAGTTGCGGTCGAAATCGCAGAAATATCCGTCCCACACGCCGCCGACATCCACCATGAGGACGTCGCCTTCGGCGAGGGATCGTTCGTCCGGCGGTGAGATGACGTTGTCGTAACCACCGGGTGCCGCTGCGCCGGCCAGGTACGCGACGTCGTCGACTCCCCTCTGCAACAAGTCGATCTTGAAGCTCTGGACGACGTCCCTCAGCGGCTGACCCGGGGATGCGTTTTCAGGGAGCGCCGAGAATGCGTCTGAGGCCATTCCACAAACGTGGGCAATTTTCGCTATTTCCGCCTCGGACTTCACCATCCGAAGACTCTTGATCACGCTGGTGGCGTCGCCGAACTGCACACCGGGCAGGCTGGCCCTCAACCGCAGGTAGTCGTTCAAGGGCATGCGCAGTGTCGTCTCGGGTCCCATCGGTACGCCGACCCGTCCTCGATCGCCGACGATCTCGCGCAACGTTTCGACGACCAGTGAGACGCCTTCGTCGGCCGGCCGTGGCGATGGCCAGGTACGGATGTCCTCGATCCACGTCTTGGCCATGACCGCGCGCCCGATCTCGGGAATGACGGCGACAGGCTTGCCGGACTCGGGGACGACAAGAAACCACGGCCGGGCCGGGCTCTCCCAGAACCGCGTCGAGAACCCACTGAAATAGCGGACCTCTGGCTCGGTGGTCAAGAAGAGCGCGTCCAGCCCCGTCTCGGCCATCAGATCGTGGCACCGGCCGAGCCGAGTGTCGAACTCCGCCGCTGAGAACCCGCGCGTGGCCGCAGCGGGTTCCCACGCCGTCGTCGCCGACATCATGCCCGACGGCCCGCTCACGCCAGACCGCCCGCGCCGCTCGTCCCCTCGGTGTTGAGCAGCACGATGGCCGAGTCCCGGGCCAGCGCCAGTTCCTCGCGGCGGGTGTCGGATCCGGCCCCGGTCAGCGCCCTCTCCACACCTGCGTACGAGGCAGCCCCCGACGCGCCGGCACGCACGCCGACCGCCGCAAGTCGACCCACCGCTCGCGCCGCTTCCTCGTCGGTCACGGCGATGGCAGCGTCCAGCCCTTGCAACAGGATGGGCCAGCCGAGACTGGTGGGCGTCCCGCAGTTCAGGCCGGCCATGTTCGTCGATCCGGTGGCGACGCTGGTGAGTTCGCCCCGGATCAGGCTGGTGAGAACACACGCCGCGGAGTCCGGCTCACACGATAGGACCGAGGTCTGTCGGTGCTGACCACGGTAGTGCGCCACCACGGCCTGGGCGAGCGAGCCGACTCCGACCGGCACGGCAACCAGGCTCGGCTCGTCCAGGCCGAGGGCGTGCACCTGGTCGGCCGTCTCCTCCAGCATCGTTCGATATCCATCGACGATCCAGCCGGGGATCACCTCGTACCCCGGCCACGCCGTGTCCTGCACGAGCACCCGCCCGGCGGCCGAGTCGGCGCGGACTGCAGCCGCCGCGACGGCGTCGTCGTAGCTCCCGTCGATCCGTGTGACGTCGGCGCCCTCGGCGGCGATCGAATCCGTCGCCACCCTCGACATCACCTCGGGAACGACCACTTCGCAGCGCAGGTCGAG
This sequence comes from Propionibacteriales bacterium, assembly GCA_038257965.1. Lineage (GTDB taxonomy): Bacteria > Actinomycetota > Actinomycetes > Propionibacteriales > Propionibacteriaceae > Microlunatus. Next base: position 4,804 of record JBBSQJ010000058.1, on the reverse strand, counting down.
CATGGCTGCGAAGTGCGCGAGCGCCCGTCCGTGATTCCCGTCGGTGGCGGTCAGCAGCGTGATGCCGACCCGCGCGGCCTGAGCCCTCAGCTGCGGCCACGTCGTGCTCATCGGCTGGTCGGTCCGGTCGGCCAGCAGCCTCGCGATGGCGTACGAGACTCCGAGAGCCTTGAACGCGGGCAGACCGAACCGCGACGACTCGTCCTTGACGAACACCCGGCCCACGGCCCAGCGCGCTGCCAGCGACGGGGCTTCGATCAGAGGGGTCATCGCGTAGCCGGGCAGCATCCGATGGCACTGTCGCGCCGAGCCCGACAGCGAACCTCCACGCCACTGACGGGCGTCGGGTCTGGCCCACCACCAGTCTGCGTTCGGGCTCGGGAGGGACGGGGCGGCCACGGTCATTGCCTCATCGTGCAGGACGTCTATAGTCTCGTCCAGCGAATGTTTCTGACGCTGCTGGATGAGTAGAACTGGTGAATAGACGCTGATGCTCGACATTCAGCGGCTGCGGGTACTGCGCGAAACTGGACCAGGGCGCTCACCACGTACGACCTCGACACGGTGATCGCGGAGGAATATCCGGGGCAGCCGCTGAGCCGGGATCACAGGCTGCGCCTCGACCCGCTCATCGAAGATCCGTTGTTGCTGGCCCAGCACGCCGGGTGGTCACGCGCAATCTGGAGAACCTGACCGACGCCGTGTGGATCATGGAACCCAGTGTTCGCCTCAGCCGGCTTCCTGGCCGGCCCTGTCGCACCATCTTCACCGTCATCCGCCGTTGGGTCGGAACGGGACGCGCACATCCGGGCGGTCCGGTACGCACTTCAAGCTGATGGTGGATAGGGGCCAGCCTCGACCTGAGCCGCTTGCCGCCGGTGCGGTGATCGTCGACCCTCCCGGTTGGATAACGCTCGCCGGATCGATCATTACCATCAACGCTGTGACCACGACCTTTCGACGTCCCGGACCGGTGCTTCGCACCCGACCGTTCGTGGTGGGCGATCTGAGCGTGCCCGGATTCGGTTCGCGATCGGGATCGGGCTGGTCGGCGCTCCCATCCGAGTTCGGCGTACGGCGGTCGCCTAGATGAGCAACCTGATCAACGCCGAACGGATCTCGATCGCGTACGGCACGCGTGCGCTGCTCGACAGCGTCAGCATCGGCCTGGCGCGAGGCGACGTCATCGGCGTCGTCGGCCGCAACGGCGACGGGAAGACAACCCTGCTGGAGATCCTCACCGGGAAGCAGGAGCCCGACTCGGGACGAGTCACCCACACCGGATCGGTGTCCATCGGCTACCTGGCCCAGACCGACTCGTTCGCCCCCTCGACGACCGTGCGCGACGCGATCGTCGGGGGCGCACCGGACCATGTCTGGGCGGCCGACCCCGAGACCCGCTCGGTGGTCCGTCATCTGCTGGCCGACATCGATCTGGAATCGACGGTCGGCTCGCTCAGCGGTGGCGAGCGACGACGTACGTCCCTGGTCGCCCTGATGCTCGCCCGTCCCGATCTGCTGGTGCTGGACGAACCCACCAACCACCTCGACGTCGAGGCTGTGGCCTGGCTGGCCGAACACCTGCGTTCGCTGCAGGCACGAGACGTGGCGATGCTCGTCGTCAGTCACGACCGGTGGTTCCTGGACGCGATCTGTACGCGGATCTGGGAGGTGCACGACGCGGTGGTGGATGCCTACGACGGTGGCTATGCCGCGTACGTCCTCGCCCGGGCCGAACGGGCCCGGCAAGCGGCCGGGATCGCCGCCCGCCGCAAGAATCTGCTCCGCAAGGAACTCGCCTGGCTGCGCCGAGGCCCACCCGCCCGGACGTCGAAACCGAAGTTCCGGATCGACGCGGCCAACATGTTGATCGCCGACGAGCCTCCGCCGCGCGACACGCTCGCCCTGCAGCGATTCTCGGTCACCCGGCTCGGCAAGGACGTGTTCGACCTGGTCGACGTGACCTACGGTGTCGGGTCGGGGAACGAGCGCCGGGTGCTGGTGGAGGATCTCAGCTGGTCGATCGGGCCGGGCGCCCGGATCGGTCTGGTCGGCGTCAACGGCACCGGCAAGACGTCCCTGCTTCGGCTGCTGATCGGCGAAGCCTCGCCCGACTCGGGTCGGGTCAAGCGTGGACGGACGTTGCAGATCGGGCATCTCAGCCAGGACATCGCCGAGCTGCCCGGCACGCAGCGAGTGCTCGACATGGTCGAGGAACAGCGTCGGGTGACGACCCTGGCCGGTGGTGGCGAGGCCAGCACCAGCACGCTGCTGGAGGATTTCGGGTTCACCCAGAACAAGTTGACCACCAGACTGCACGACCTGTCCGGCGGCGAGCGGCGGCGGCTGCAGTTCCTTCGGCTGTTGCTGTCGGAGCCCAACGTGTTGCTGCTCGACGAGCCGACCAATGATCTCGACATCGACACCCTGACGGTGATCGAGGACTACCTGGACTCCTGGCCGGGCACCCTGATCGTGGTCAGTCACGACCGGTATTTCCTGGAGCGGGTCTGCGACGTGACCTATGCCCTGATCGGCGGCGGACGCTGTGTGCTGCTGCCGGGTGGGGTGGAGCAGTACCTGGCCGATCGGCAGGCGGCCGACGCCGGGCGGCCCTCGGGCACGGTGAGCGAAGACGGGTCGGCCACTGCCCCGTCGAGCAAAGCAGCGGGCATCAGGCAGGCGCGCAAGGACCTGGCCCGACTCGAGTCTCAGCTGGCCAAGCTGGACACCCGGGTGGGCATGGTGCACGCCGAGATGGCGATCTCGGCGAGCGACTACACCCGATTGGCGGCACTGCAGACCGAGTTGAATGAGCTGCTAGCGAGCAAGGACGCGCTCGAGCACGCCTGGTTGGAGGCCGCCGAGATCGGCGGTTGAGCGCTGGATACCGCGCCGCAGCCGCTCGGTGTGCACCCGGAACGCCGCGAGCCGGTCGAGCGCCCGCCCCTAAGAAACCCACGCCCCGAACCTGTCGAAAAGCGATCCGGCACACGAAGGGTCCAGGTTGTCACCTGGACTTTTCAGCCTCTCGAGTCCCACGTACCGCCGGTCTTGGCCGCCTCCACCGCGGCCCGGCCGGCGTCGGTCATCAGTCCGGCCCCCTCCAAGTCGGCGACACGTCGACGGTTGGGCTCCGACCAGTTGCTCTTCGCCCGGCGCGGAGTCAGCAGCATCTGGGTCCGCGTCTCGTCCAGACCCCGACCCCGGATGTCAACCCAGCCGAAACAAAGGCACTGCCGGACCACCTCCTCGTACGGGATCCAGCGGTCTGCGGCATTCCTCTTGCCGTACACCGCCCAGACGCCGGTCGAGCTGGCGTGATTCTCGGCCAGCCAGGCGCGGAGATCGTCCACTCGCTCGAACTCGACCTGCTCGTACTCCTGCACGGGCCGACACTAGCGAGGCGGGCCGACACTAGCGAGGCGGGCTAAGTTGGCCGCATGGTCGATGTCCAGTCGTTGAAGTCTTCCCTACCCGAGGGTGTGGTGGCGACCGAAGCTGTCACGCTCGAGAACTATCGGTACGACTGGTCGCGGGACCCAGGCGCCGGCACCCCGATCGCAGTGGTCCGGCCCACCGACGCCGACCAGGTGCAGACCGTCGTGCGCTGGGCCGCGGCCAACGACATCGCCATCACCCCCCGCGGAGCCGGCACGAGCCTTTCGGGCGGATCGAGCGCCGTCGACGGCGGCATCGTGTTGTCGATGGAACGGATGCGATCGATCGAGATCGACACCACGACCCGGGTGGCGGTCGTCGAGCCGGGCGGGTTCAACGCCGACGTCAAGGCGGCCGCGGCCGAACACGGCCTGTGGTATCCGCCGGACCCGTCGTCGTACGAGATCTGCTCGATCGGTGGCAACGTCGCCACGAACGCCGGTGGGCTGTGCTGCGTGAAGTATGGCGTGACGACCGACTACGTGCTCGGCCTCGACGTCGTGCTTGCCGACGGAGAGAAGATCACTCTCGGCGGCAAACGGATCAAGGACGTCGCAGGACTGCCTCTGCTGAAACTCTTCGTGGGTTCGGAAGGGACCCTGGGCATCATCACCCGCGCGATCCTGCGGCTCGTGCCCGCCCAACCGCCGAGGGCGACACTCGTCGCCTCGTTCGCCGACGCCGAGGCGGCCGCCCGCGCGGTCGTCGAGCTCGGACTTCTCGCCCGACCGTCGATGGTGGAACTGATGGACAACGCGTCCATCAACATCGTCGAGGACGCGCGCAAGATGGGCCTGGACCGGACCGCCGGCGCCTTGTTGGTGATCCAGTCCGACGCTCCCGGCGCCGCGTGCTCGACGGAGATCGAGCTGGCTGAGACCGCCTGCAACAAGCACGGCGCGACCGAGTGCTTCACGACCTCTGACGCCGAGGAGGGCGAGTTGTTCGTCGAGGCACGGCGCGCGTTCTTTCCTGCCCTGGAAGGTCGGGGCGCGCTGATGCTGGAGGACGTCGGCGCCCCGGTCCCTCAGCTCCCCGCCCTGCTGGCCGGTATCGCCAAGATCGCGGCGAATCGTGCCGTCGACATTCCCGTCGTGGCGCACGCGGGCGACGGCAACACCCACCCGACGATCGTCTTCGACCCGAACGACGATGCCGCGAAGGAACGTGCCGCTTCGGCGTTCACCGAGATCATGGAGCTCGCGATCTCCCTCGGCGGCACCATCACCGGGGAGCACGGCATCGGTCGGCTGAAGAAGGAACTGCTGCCCACCCAACTCGGCCCCCGGGTGATGGAGCTGAACCGCCAGGTCAAGCAGCTGCTCGACCCGCAGAACCTTTTCAACCCCGGCAAGATCGTGGA
>JBBSQJ010000057.1:0-20343 GCA_038257965.1 Propionibacteriales bacterium | reverse complement strand
GCTCGCCCACGAGAGTCCTCGACTGTCCGGCTGGTGTTCGCTTCGCTCACCGTTCGCCCACGACAGTCCTCGCCGGACCGGCTGGTGTTCGCTTCGCTAACCGATCGCCCTCGACAGTCCTCGCCGGACGGGCTGGTGTTCGCTTCGCTCACACGGTCTGATCATGGTCGTCTCCAGCTGCGGCCGTCGCGGGCGAGCATCTCGTCGGCGGACCCGGGGCCCCAACCGCCCGGTTCGTAGTCCTGCGGCGGCTCGTCCAGGCTCGCCCAGTAGTCGAGCACCGGGTCGAGGATCTCCCAGGCCAGCTCCACTTCCTCGTGTTGCGGGAACAGCGGGGGATCGCCGAGCAGGACGTCGAGGATCAGCCGCTCGTAAGCCTCTGGCGAGGCCTCGGTGAACGAGCCGCCGTACGCGAAGTCCATGTTCACCTCGCGGATCTCCATCTGGGTCCCCGGAACCTTCGCCCCGAATCGCAGCGTGATGCCCTCGTCCGGCTGGATCCGCAACACGAGGGCGTTGTGCCCGAGCTCCTCGGTGTCGGTCGCGGTGAAGGGCAGGTGGGGAGCCTGTTTGAACGCCAGCGCGATCTCGGTCACCCGGCGAGCCAGCCGCTTGCCGGTGCGGAGATAGAACGGCACGCCGGCCCAGCGGCGGTTTTCGATGTCGACCCGGATGGCGGCGTACGTCTCGGTCTTAGAGCTCTCCGGGATCCTGTCCTCCTGGAGATAGCCCTTGACCTTTTCACCGCCAGCCCAGCCACCTGCGTAGCGTCCGCGGGCGGTGTGCAGATCCAACCGTTGTGGTGGTTGGGCAGCGGCCAGCACCTTCTGCTTCTCGATCCGCAGCTGAGAGGCCTCGAACGAGTTGGGTTCCTCCATAGCGGTCAGGGCGAGCAGTTGCAGCAGGTGGTTCTGGATCACATCGCGCGCGATACCGATGCCGTCGAAGTAGCCGGCGCGACCCCCGATGCCGATGTCCTCGGCCATCGTGATCTGCACGTGGTCGACATAGTTGTTGTTCCAGACGGGCTCGAACAGCTGATTGGCGAACCGCAACGCCATCAGATTCTGGACGGTCTCCTTGCCGAGATAGTGGTCGATTCGGAACACCGATCGCGACGGGAACACCTCCGAGACAATTCGGTTGAGGTTGCGGGCGCTGGCTAGATCGTGGCCGAAGGGCTTCTCGATCACCACCCGGCTCCACCTGCCGGCCTGCTGATCCGCGAGCCCGTGGGATCGCAGGTGGTCGACGACGGTCTGGAACAGACCCGGTGGGATCGACAGGTAAAAGGCGTGGTTGCCGCCGGTGCCGCGCGCCTCGTCGAGGTCGGCGATGGTCTTGGAGAGTTTGTCGAACGACTCGTCGTCGCCGATCTCACCCGGAACGAAGCGGATGCCCTCGGAGAGTTGCCGCCAGACCTCCTCTCGGAACGGGGTCCGGGCATGCTGGCGAACGGCGTCGTGGACGATCTTGGCGAAGTCCTGATGTGCCCAGTCACGGCGCGCGAATCCGACCAGTGCGAAGCCCGGCGGGAGCAGTCCCCGGTTGGCGAGGTCGTAGACTGCCGGCATCAACTTCTTCGTCGACAGGTCGCCGGTCACCCCGAAGATCACCAGCACACACGGACCGGCGATCCTCGGCATTCGCCGGTCCTGGGGGTCCCGAAGCGGGTTCGGGCGATCGACCTGGATCACGCGTCGCCGGACTGGGCGCCCGCGCCAGGATCGGGTTTGCCCTGGGCTGCCTCGTCGAGCGCGGTTTGCACGGTCTCGACCAGTTCGCTCCAGGATGCGTCGAACTTCTCCACACCCTCCTTTTCGAGGACGTCGACCACATCGTCGTATTCGATACCGAGGGCGGCCAGCCGATCCAGCACCGACTGGGCCTGTGCGGCCGTGCCGCTGACCTTGTCACCGTCTACCTCGCCGTGGTCGGCGAAAGCCTGCATCGTCTTCTCCGGCATGGTGTTCACCGTGTCCGCAACGAGGAGCTCGGTGACGTAGAGGGTGTCCGGCAGCGACGGGTCCTTGACGCCGGTCGAGGCCCACAGCGGACGTTGCTTGTTGGCTCCCTTCTCGGCCAACGCGGTGAACCGCCCGTCGGCGAAGGCTTCGGAGAAGACGGCGTACGCCAGCCGCGCGTTCGCGATCCCGGCCTGGCTCTTGAGTGCCTCGGCCCCGTCACCGCCGATCGCCTCGAGCCGCTTGTCGACCTCGGTGTCCACCCGAGACACGAAGAACGACGCGACCGAATGGATCTTGGACAGGTCGTGGCCGTTGGCTGCCGCCTGCTCCAGGCCCGACAGGTAGGCGTCGATCACGCCCCGGTAGCGGTCGAGGGAGAAGATCAGCGTGACGTTCACACTGACTCCTTCCGCGATAGAGGCGGTGATCGCCGGGAGTCCGGGCTCAGTCGCCGGGATCTTGATCAGCACGTTCGGCCGATCGACGATCTTGAACAGGTCGGCCGCCTGGGCGATGGTGGCGTCGGTGTCCATCGCCAGTCCCGGCTCGACCTCGATCGAAACCCGCCCGTCGAAGCCGTTCGTGGCCTGGTAGACCGGCGCGAAGACGTCGCAGGCGTCGCGGACGTCGTCGGTGGTCAGGGCCTTGATGGTGTCGTCGACGTTGGAGTCACGCGCGGCCAGTTCGCGGATCTGGTCGTCGTAGGCGTTGCCCTTCGACAGTGCGCCCGCGAAGATCGTGGGATTGGTCGTAACTCCGACCACGTGGGAGTCTGCGATCAACTCGGCGAGGTTGCCGGTGTTGATCCGATCGCGGGAAAGATCGTCGAGCCAGATCGAGACACCGGCGTCGGAGAGGGCCTTCAGTCGTTCGCTCATGTGATGAGCCTTTCGTGGGATGTGCTCGGGTTTCAGCTGATCGTGACGCCAGGATCCGACTCGAGGTCGGCCGGCGCCTTGGGGCCGCTGGCGGCGGGGTGGGCCGGAGCCACCGACTCACCAGGCTTGGTGGCGGCCTCGATGCTCTCGCGCGCTGCGGCGGCTACCGTGTCGCCGCTGAAGCCGAACTCGGAGAACAACTTGGCGGCGGAGGCGCTGGCGCCGTAGTGGTTGATGCTGACGATCCGTCCGGCATCGCCGACCATCTCGCGCCAGCCGACCGATACGCCTGCCTCGACGCTGACTCGGGCCTTGACATCGGGCGGGATCACGGAGTCCCTGTACGCCTGGTCCTGCTCGTCGAACCACTCGCGGCACGGCATCGAGACGACTCGGGCCCTGATGCCCTCCGCCGCCAGCATTTCCTGCGCGGCGAGCGCGTATTGAACCTCTGAACCGGTGCCGATCAGGATCACGTCGGGTGCGCCGGCCGATTCGGTGCCGGCCGATTCGATCTGGGGCGCGTCTTTCAGGATGTACGCGCCCTTGGCGACCCCACTGGTGTCGGCGAAGCCGTCGGTGCCCCGCGCCACGATCGGCAGCGCCTGACGGCTGAGACAGATGCCCGCCGGCCGGTCCGTGTGGTTCAAGACCGTCGCCCAGGCGGCCGCCGTTTCGTTGGCGTCTGCCGGCCGGACGACGTCCAGGCCGGGAATGCAGCGGAGCGCGGCCAGGTGCTCGATCGGCTGGTGCGTCGGTCCGTCCTCGCCGAGTCCAATCGAGTCGTGGGTCCAGACGAAGATCACCGGCAGCCGCATCAGGGCGGCCAAGCGCACGGCCGGGCGCATGTAGTCGGAGAACTGCAGGAAGGTGCCGCCGTACGGTCGGGTACCGCCGTGCACCTTGATGCCGTTCAGAATCGCTCCCATCGCGTGCTCACGGATGCCGAAGTGCAGCGTCCGTCCGTACGGGTTGCCGGGGAACTTCTTCGACTGCCGATCGGTCGGCAGGAAGCTCGGTTCGCCCTCCATCGTGGTGTTGTTGGATCCGGCCAGGTCAGCGGACCCACCCCACAGCTCGGGCAACTTGTCGGCCAGGGCGTTCAGCACCTTGCCGGACGCCGCCCGGGTGGCGATCCCCTTCGGATCCGCGTCCCAACTCGGCAGCGCGTCCTCCCAGCCCGGAGTGAGTTCGTCGCAGACCATCCGCTCGTACAGGTCCTTGCCGCCGGGATTGGCCGCCGCCCAGGTGTCGAAGGACTTCGTCCACTCCGCGAAGGCCTCCGCGCCGCGCTCGCCGAGCTTGCGGGTGTGTTCGATGACCTCGTCGGCGACCTCGAAGCTCTTTTCCGGATCGAACCCGAGCACCTTCTTCGTCTCGGCCACCTCGTCGGTGCCGAGCGCAGAACCGTGCGCTTCGCCGGTGTTCTGCGCGTCCGGAGCGGGCCAGCCGATGATGGTACCCAGGCTGATGAAGCTGGGCCGGTCGGTCACCTCACGAGCCGCCGCCAGCGCATCGGCGACGGCGCGGACGTTTTCGGTGTACTCGGTCCCGCCGTTGGTCCAGTCGATCTCCTGCACGTGCCATCCGTAGGCCCGGTAACGCGCCGCTGTGTCCTCGCTGAGGGCGATGCTGGTGTCGTCCTCGATCGAGATGCGGTTGTGGTCGTAGATGACGGTCAGGTTGCCCAGACGCTGTGTGCCGGCGAGTGAGGACGCCTCGGACGTGATCCCCTCCTCGATGTCGCCGTCGGAGGCCACGACGTAGATCTGGTGGTCGAACGGCGACTGACCTGGAGCCGCGTCGGGGTCCAGCAGTCCGCGCTCCCGCCGAGACGCCATGGCCATTCCGACGGCATTGGCCAGTCCCTGACCCAGCGGACCGGTGGTGATCTCGACGCCGGGGGTGTGGCCGTACTCCGGGTGGCCGGGTGTCTTGGAGTCCCAGGTCCGTAGCGCCTTCAAGTCGTCGAGCTCGAGGCCGAAACCGCCCAGGTACAACTGGATGTACAGCGTGAGGCAGGAGTGGCCGCAGGACAGCACGAAGCGGTCGCGTCCCGGCCAGTGCGTGTCGGCCGGGTTGTGTCGCATCTCCTTCTGGAACAACAGATACGCCACCGGCGCGAGACTCATCGCGGTGCCAGGGTGGCCGTTCCCCACTTTCTGGACAGCATCGGCAGCCAGCACTCTGGCCGTGTCGACGGCGCGGGAGTCGAGGTCGGTCCAGCCGTCTGGGTAGAGGCTGTTTGTGGAGGTCGATTCGGTCACAGCGTCGAAGTCCTTCCGCTCTCGGCGGGCACGTTCTCGCCGCCTGACGGCGACAGATCGAGCCTATCCAAGTGACACTTTGCTCTCGTCGGCGGTCGGGGCCATAGACTCATGCCGTGACGAGCATCGACATGTCCGGCCAGGTGTCCGCGGACCGGATCGGCGACGTCACCGCTGCCGTCGGCGCCACCGCCACCCGGTCGCCGAGGACGATCTCGGTGACCGCCCGAGTGCGAGACGTGGTCAGCACCTACTTCTGGTTGACCAAGCCGCGGATCATCGAGTTGCTGCTCGTCACCACCGTGCCCGCGATGTTCCTCGCCGCGGGTGGCGTGCCTCCGCTGCTGCTGGTGCTCAATACGATGATCGGTGGCTGCTTCGCCGCCGCCAGCGCGAACGTCTTCAACTCCGTGCTCGATCGCGACATCGACGAGCGGATGCGCCGCACCCGGCGCCGGCCGTTGCCCCGGCACCTGGTCGGTCCGCGGGCTGCAACGATCTTCGCGGCCGCGCTCGGGGTGATGGCAACCCTGTGGCTGGGGGTGCTGGTCAACTGGCTCTCCGCGGCTCTCGCATTGACCGCGAACGCGTTCTACGTCTTCGTCTACACCCTCTGGCTCAAGCGTCGCAGCTCCCAGAACATCGTCTGGGGCGGAATCGCCGGCTGTTTCCCGCCGCTGATCGGCTGGACCGCGGTGACGAACTCGCTTGCCCTGGCGCCGTTCATCCTGTTCGCCATCGTCTTCTTCTGGACCCCGCCGCACACCTGGGCGCTGGCGTTCCGCTACCGGGAGGACTACGCGGCGGCGAACGTACCGATGCTGCCGGTGGTGAAGGAGGCGCCGGCGGTCGCGGTGCGGATCCTGATCTACTCCGTGATCACTGTGGCTGTCTCCTTGACGCTGTGGCCCGTGGCCGGGACGGGATGGCTGTACCCGACGGTTGCCGCGCTCGCGGGCGCGGTGTTCATCGTCGAGTCGGTGCAACTGCTTCGCCGGGCCCTGGCGGGGCTGACCGATGCGGCGCTGAAGCCGATGCGGCTGTTCCACTGGTCCAACTCCTACCTGGCTCTCATCTTCGTGGCCGCGGCGGTCGACCCGCTGCTGCGCTGACCGTTCGCAATTTCCCAGTCGTGGCACAGTCGGTCGAACTGCTGTTGGACGAGCCCGCGGAAGCGACCGTACGTCGGCAGTGGGACCTGCTGGCCGACGCGGGATTGTCGAGCGAGCGGCGCAGTGGCCCGGAGGAGAGTCATCGCCCGCACCTGACGCTCTTTGCCGCTGAGGCTGTTCCAGCGCCGGCGGAGGCGGAACTACCGGAGGTGGTCTTCGACCTCGCCCTCGACCTGAAGTTGGGTGCACTGATGATGTTCGGTCCCCGGCGCGGCCGGTTCATCCTCGTCCGTCAGGTGACTCCGTCGGTGGACTTGCTGGCCCTGCAGTCACGGGTCGCCTCGATCTGCGGAGCCGAACCGGACGGGCAGTTCGGTCCCGGCCGCTGGAGCCCGCATGTCACGCTTGCGCGACGGCTGACCACCGACCGGGTGGGAGTGGCCCTCGACGCACTCGGCCCGACTGCCGGCACATCGATGCGCACCCTGGTCACCCGCTGCCGGCGCTGGGACGGCACTCGGAAGACCGCCTGGCTCCTGTAAGCACCGACTCGCCGGCCTGCGCAATGATGCTCGCACAGTTGGCTCGGTGGCCCTGGCGAGCGCGTGAGGGTGGAGTAGCTGCGCGCGAGTGAAATATCCGCAGCCCAGACCTGATGGCTCAGATGGCAGCTCGACGGTGCCGGTACTCTTGTCGATTCCGGCTGCGCCCGGGGCGCCCGATCGTGATCATGTCGTATCCGAGTTCGGTGGACGTGAGCATCGTCGGCGCGGTCTCGAGATGGTCGGTCAGCGCAGGGAGGGAAGGGTTGAGCAAGCACACCGTGCCGGCCACGGGCAAGGGTCAACGGCGTCGCCAGGAGATCATCGAGGGCGCGGCGGCGATCCTGCGCGAGCATGGTCCGGCACATGTGTCCCAGCGTGTTGTCGCGCACAAGGTGGGCTGCTCCTTGTCGGCCATGACCTACTACTTCAGCGGACTCGACGAACTGCTCAGGGAAGCCGGACACGTCAACATCGCCCGATGGGCGTCACGGGCCGAACGGGCTGCCGAGTCGGCCGAGACGCATCCGGTTCCGGACACCGCGGACGGAGTTGTCCAGATCATCCTCGAGGCGACGCTCCCCGCGGACGAGGAGTTGTTCGGTCACTACCTGCAACTCGTTGCAGCCGGCGGGTCGCCGCCGGTGGCGAAGGCCTACCGGACCGGTCGCAGCCGGCTCAATGCCGCGGTCAGCCGCGTGCTGGAACGTACGGGGTGCCCGTGGCCGGCCGAACTGGTGATGGCAGTAGTCGACGGAGCCTGCGTCAGCGCCCTGAGCGAGGGCCGGGACGTCCATCCGACCGCCGGTCAAGCCATCCGTCAACTGGCCGCTGCATCCGCCTACGCACCGCCGGTGTTCACACCTCGCTGAGGTCCGAGAGCGCAGCCCCTCTCGCCAGCTCGCGGTCACTGCCGTGCGAGCATCAGGTCCGGAATTGCGTGCGGGAGACCGTCCCGGCGCCGACGGTCATGGAGCGTCTCCCGGTCCGCGGGACGCCCTCGAGGTCGGAACCGCTGGGGGTCGGTCGATGCTGGGATCAGCCGAGCCGCCCATGCCAAGGGTCGCGGCGTCGGCATGCGATCCGTCCTGGTCACCGTCCTTGGGCCTGATCAGCAGCTCGAAGACGATGGGGCCCATGCCACCGACGATGATCAGCAGACCGCCGAACAAGGCGCTCGCGGTCATCGATTCATCGAAGAAGAACAGCCCGAACATCAACGCCACCACGGTTTCCCAGTACGACACTGTGGACAGTTCCACCGCACGCAGGTGCTTGCCCGCGACGACGAGCAGTCCGATCGCGAACAGTCCGCAGACGATGAAGAGCCCGGCGGCCCACAACCAGTTGGTCGCGTCCATCACAGCCGGGGTGGAGTCGTCCAGGGTGTTGTAGCGGACGGCCATCACCACGAGTGCCCCCACTCCGCCGAAGATGAAGTTCCAGAAGCCACGAATCTCTGAGCTGATGTCCCCCCGGTATCGGTAGAAGAACAGGGCCAGACCGTAGAAGACGCCGGAGGCGAGGCCGAACAGATCACCGAGGGTCTTGCGCGGGAACGCCGGGTCGGCGCCGAACTCCAGCCCGAACGTGAGACCCGAACCCGGTGTCCAGGTGACCAGTCCGATGATGAGCAGCATTCCGGCGAAGACGAGCATCAGGAACAGACCGTTGCGCAGCGAGATGCGTTCCTTGAGAAAGATCCACGCCAGGATCGCCGAGAAGAGCGGACCGGTGTAGATCAGAAAGACGGCGTTGGCGATCGACGTCATCAGCGTCGCGGAGACGTACAGAGCGAGCGACGTCCCGATGGCCAGCCCGCCGGCGACGACGGAGAAGGACAGCTTCGTCGAGCGCAGGGCCCACAGCTTGCGGGTGAGCAGGATGAGGATGAGGAAGCCGATGGCTCCGGTCGCCATTCGGCCGAACGCCAGGAAGTCTCCGAGCACGTACTTGACGGTCTGGCCGTCGACGACATGGGTCGGGACCGCACCGCGGGAGAAGAACCCGACCATCCCCATGCCGGTGGCCGAGCCGATCATGGCGGCGAATCCCAGCTTCTTGTTCATCACGACGCGGTCGCGGGACGCGGTGGTGGGGGTGCTCACGGGTTGCTCCAGAGAAACTAGTGGGTGATTGCGTCGTGCCGACCGCACGACCGGTGGGGCGGGCGGCGAAACCCGCCCCACCGTCGGTCGGCTGTCCAAGATCACGTCGGGTCCGTGATCTTGATGGTGGTCAGACCAGCGTCGGATCCGCGGTCTGGTTGGAGAAGTAGTCCTCGCAGACGCCTTCGCGGTAGACGTCGGCGGTGGCACAGTGCATGCCGCCGCCGAAGGCGTACGCGTCACGCAGCGGCACCGGGATGACGTTCATTCCGAGCTTGTCCATCTGCTCCATCTGGTGCACCTCGGAGGCCTCGACGGCAACCGTCTTGTGGTCGATGACCAGGCAGTTCATCGACAACCACACCGAGGAATAGCACAATGGCGGCGGCTCTTCGTGCGCCGGCTGAGCAGCATCGATGATCTGCCAGTCGTTGGCCTCGAAGATCTTGCGCTGCTCCTCGGGGAGCCGGCGGTGCGGGTTGTTGATGATCAGACCCGGCCGCAGCGGCACGAAGGTCGCGTCGATGTGGATCGGGTAGGGATCACCGGGGAAGTTGACCGCGTGAATCCGCAGGTCCGGGTAGTAGCGCTTGAACCACTCCATCGCCTTGCGGTTCGTGGTCAGACCGTGCTGGATGAACAGGTCCTTGCCGAGTCGGAGCACGTCTGCCGCATCCCACATCGGCTCGACTTCGGTGGTGACGAAGTCCAGGTTGGCGGTCCGCTCGAGGCGGTCCTCCATCGGGATGGTCTCGTCGTAATAGTTGTGCTTGTAGGACTTGTCGGTGAGCCGCGGCCGAGGCGCCTGGGTCCACTTGAACTCTGGGTCGGCGTCGAAGTACTCGTTCATCAGTGGCCAGTACGCCAGGTACTCGAAGTAGCGGCACCGGAACGCGTTGGCCGACGACATGATCTCGTTGCCGATGGTGAGCAGGATGTCGCGCGGCGGCATCTGGGTCATGCCCGATTCGGTGCGGAAGTCCGGCGTCTTGATCTCCTGGTTCCACTGCAGCGGAGTGGGCCGGTCGACCTTGATGCCGTGATCCTCAAGGATCTTGGCGTAGTTGTCCAACTGCTCGTTGGCCTTCTCCACCGTCGCCGTGGGGCGTGGGCCCCACATACCTCGCATCTCGGAGTCGACGGGGACCTTCTCCGAGGTCGCAGGCTCCTCGGGCGGGATCATGCTGAAGTCGGCGCGACCTACGATCACGTGTTTGAGCGGATCGAAGTCGTTCCACGAGTTGACTTTCGTCGTCATGGTGTCTTGCTCCTTTCGGGCCGATGGCCCGGTTGGGGTCACTGGGTGGCGCGGGTTAGTACGCCGAGCTCTTTCTCAGGCGCGCGCCTTGCGCGTGTTCATGGGCGTGGGCATGGCGATCTTGATGTCGGTCGGTCCGCCGTAGTCCCCTCCCGGAGTGATGATCGTGCCGGCCGTGCCGGCGATGATCTCGACGGCGTCCTCGAGGCGACCGATCGCGGAGCAGTCCCCGGTGAGCTCGACGAACCGGCACACCGCCTCGACTTTCGGGCCCATCGAGCCGGCCGCGAAATCGTAGGAGCGGAGGGCTTTGGGCGTAGCTCGCAAGATCGGCCGGGCGTCCTCGGTGCCGTAGCCCTCAATGACCGCCGGCACGTCGGTGAGGATCATCAAGAAGTCGGCCTCCAGATGCTCGGCCAGGACCGCTGCGGTGAGGTCCTTGTCGACGACCGCTTCGACGCCGACCCGTCTGCCGTGCTCATCGCGGACCACCGGGACGCCACCGCCGCCGGCGCACACCACGACCGCGCCGGTTTCGAGGATGGAGCGGATGAGCCGGGTCTCGATGACGCGCTGCGGCTGGGGTGAGCCGACCACACGACGAAAGTGTTGGCCGTCGGCCTTCATCACCCAGCCGCGCTCCGCGGCCAGGGTGTCGGCCTGCTCCTTGGTATAGACCTCGCCGACGAACTTCGTCGGGTTGTCGAAGGCTGGGTCGGACTCCAGGACCAGCGTCTGATTGATGACCGCCGCGACGTGCCGGCCGGGAAGGTTGTTCTGCAGCGACTGCAGCATCCAGTAACCAACCATCCCCTGAGTCATGGCGCCCAGGGTGTCGAACGGATAGGGCACCGTCAGGTTCGGATCACTGGCGGACTGCAGCGCGAGGACCCCGACTTGCGGACCGTTGCCGTGGGTGATGACCACCTCGTGGTCCGCGGCCAACGGGGCAAGCGCGGCACAGGCCGTCTCGACGTTGGCGATCTGGATGGAGGCGTCGGGGGTCTCACCCCGTTTCAGCAGGGCGTTGCCACCGAGGGCAATGACGATACGCATGCCTTCACTTGCCCAGCGTCGCGACCATGACGGCCTTGATGGTGTGCATCCGGTTCTCCGCCTGGTCGAACACCACCGACGCCTCGGACTCGAAGACCTCGTCGGAGACCTCCAGCGCGCTGAGCCCGGTCTTTTCGTAGATGTCCTCACCGACAATGGTGTTGCGGTCGTGGAAGGCCGGCAGGCAGTGCAGGAACTTGGCGTTCGGGTTGCCGGTCGCGGCCATCAACGTGGCGTTGACCTGGTAGTCCTGGAGCAGAGCGATCCGCTCGTCCCAGACCTCCTTGGGCTCGCCCATGGACACCCACACGTCGGTGTAGAGGAAGTCGCAGCCCTCGACGCCCGCCTTCGCGTCGTCGGTGTGGGTGACGCGTCCGCCGGTCTGGGCGGCGATCTCGTTCGCCTGGGCGATCAACTTGTCGTCGCTCCACAGCGATTTCGGACCGACGATGCGCACGTCCATGCCGAGCATGACCCCGGAGATCAGCAGCGAGTTGGCGACGTTGTTGCGACCGTCACCGAGGTAGGCGAACGCGATGTCGGAGTAGTCCTTGCCCGAGTGCTCGCGCATGGTGAGCATGTCGCACAGCATCTGGGTGGGGTGCCAGTCGTCGGTCAGACCGTTCCAGACCGGGACTCCGGACAGCTCGGCCAGGGTCTCCACATGGGCCTGCTTCGAGCCGCGGAACTCGATGCCGTCGTAGTAGCGACCGAGCACCCGGGCGGTGTCGGCCACCGACTCCTTGTGGCCCATCTGCGAGCCGGTCGGATCCAGGTAGGTGATGTGGGCTCCCTGGTCGTAGGCGGCTACCTCGAACGAGCAACGCGTCCGGGTGGACGTCTTCTCGAAGATGAGGGCGATGTTCTTGCCGGCGAGATGCTGAGTCTCCCGGCCCTCCTTCTTGGCCGCCTTCAGCTCGGCGGACAGGTCGAGCAGCGAGCGCCACTCCTCCGGCGTGAAGTCCAGTTCTTTGAGGAAGGACCTTCCGTACAGGGCATGGGACATGACTGTCTCTCCTAGTGGTAGTGGTGGTGCCTAGTGGTGGTTGCTGGCGGGCGGCTTGACAGGCGTGGATCGTCGTCAGATCGCGTCTCGCAGGGTTGGGCAGGACATGCACCGTGGGCCCCCTCGGCCCCGTCCGAGTTCAGCGCCCGGAATCTCGATGACTCGAACCCCCTCGGACTCTAGATACGCGTTGGCGCGGACATTGCGGTCGTAGGCGTAGACGACGTTCGGGCTGGAGGTCAAGACATTGCAGGCGTCGTTCCACTGGCCGCGCTCGGCGGCGTGGTTGTCCTCGGGGGTGGTGAGGATCCGCACTTCGGGCAGACCGAGGGCTTTGGCCAAGACGACGTGCATGTCGTCGCCGGGTGACCGGTCGACCACGATCTCGCCTGGAGCGTCACCGCGGGTGATGGTGATCGAGGGAAGCATGCCCAATTTCTTGTACTTCAAGAAGGTCTCGGCGTTGACCATGGTCATCACCGTGTCGAGGTGCATCATCGCCCGCTCCTGTGCCATCAACAGGCCGACGACGGTGTTCACGGAGTCTCCGCTCCACAGCAACGACCGGGCCAGCCGCTCGGTGCCGGCCGGGGAGGTCCGCTCGGACAAACCGACCAGCACCGCACCGTTGCCGATGACCTCGACATCGCCGCCCTCGATGACGGCGGGTCCGTCGGCCATACCACCGGACCAGCGGTGGAACGACTGGTCGGCGAAGCGCGGATGCCACGTGTAGATGGCCTCGTAGTTGATCGTCTCACGCTGTCGGGCTGTCATCCGCATCGAGTTGATGGAGACCCCGTCGTAGACCCAGCACGAGGTGTCCCGGGTGAAAAGGTGATTCGGGAGACAGCGCAGCAGCATGAAATCGTCATCGGCGCGAGCGAAGTAGGCCGAGGAACGGTCGCCGGTGATTTCGATGAATTCCCGCTTGGTGATCCCGACGATGAGTAATTCCGCCAGTTCGGCCGCGCTGAGGGAGTCCGCGTACTCGCGCATGACTTGGTTGCCGGTGATTCCGTACCAGCGCTCGGCAAAGGTCTCCGCCGAGACGTACGCGCGGGCCTCGGGCAGTTCGAGGGTTTCGGCCAGCAGTTGTTGCAGGTAGAGCACATCGGTGCCCTCTGAGCGCAGGGCGTCGACGAAGACGTCGTGGTGGCTCTGGGCCCGCTCGGTCCACAGCACATCGTCGAACAGCAGAGCGTCCTTGTTGCCGGGTGTCAACCGATCCATCTCGCCGCCTGGACGATGGACGATCACCTGTCGGAGTCGTCCCACCTCTGAGCCGACCTGATACATCATCGATCCCCTCTCGCTAATTTGGTACCACCGTACCAATCCATGATGTTCGGGATCAGGGCCGAACGTCCCGAACTTCCGTGAGAGCAGACGAATCCGGTTGATCATTAAAGCAGCGCGGAATCCCGAGCCGTCCCCGGTGAGCATGCCGTCACCGATTTTCGTGACGCCGCGAGCGTTTTCTCCAAGGCCCGGACCAGAAAGAACATCAATTCAAACGGTGTGCCTCAGTTCGGCCTGGCGGCTTGGCCGGCGACGGCGGTGTTTCGCTGACGCGACTTGATCACCTTGCCGGTCAACACCGCGCGTTGATGATCTTGAGAACTTCAACACTCGGTGTGCATCCGGTTGATTCAGAGGCGGGAAGATCGAGAAGTGGACGATGCCACCTTCCAGCTGGTGATATACTAATTGCATCTCAGCTGACTGCTGGGGACGTGGATGCGGACGACGGAGGTTTCCAGTGGTCGACCACAGGGACGGGGCCGTCGTCGACGACGTCGCGATCGACGAGTTCGTCGGGCAACCGGACCTGCAGGTCCGTTGCGAGACGATCAATCGCAAGAATGCCCGGCTGGCCGACGCCCTGCGAGCCGCGCAGTCCGAGCTCGTCGCGGTTCACCGCGAGGTCGAACGGCTCACGACGCCGCCGTCGAGCTACGGGGTCTTGTTGACCAAGGACGCGATGAACCGGGTGGCCGACGTCTTCCACGTCGGCCGTCGGATCGAGGTCGCGGTCAGCGAAACGGTGGCTATGGGGTCGCTGCAGGCCGGTCAGCGAGTCAAGCTCAACGAGCACAGCGTCCTGATCGGCGCAGGTCCGTGCGACGACCTCGGCCAGATCGTCGCCATCAAGGAGTGCATGGACACCGAACGGGTCCTCGTGGCCGTGCGCGACGACGAGGAGCAGGTGCTGCGTCGCGGAGGCGACCTGACGGATACGAGGCTGCGGCCGGGCGACGCCGTGCTGGCCGACGTCCGGGCCGGGCTGATCTATCGCCGGATCGTCCGCCCGGAGGTGGAGGAACTGCTGCTCGGCGAGGTGCCCGACGTGGACTACACCGACATCGGCGGTCTGGGCAGCCAGATCGAGCACATCCGTGATGCCGTGGAGATGCCGTTCCTGCACCCCGAGCTCTATCGGCAGCACTGCCTCAAGCCGCCCAAGGGCGTCTTGCTGTACGGCCCACCTGGTTGCGGCAAGACACTCATCGCCAAGGCCATCGCCACCTCCCTGTCGCGCGCAGCCGCCGCGAAGCGTGGCACGGCGGATCAGCGCAGCTACTTCCTCAACATCCGAGGCCCTCAGCTGCTGAACAAGTATGTCGGCGAGACCGAGCGGCACATCCGCCTGATCTTCGCCAGGGCCCGGGAGAAAGCCGAGCAGGGCATTCCGGTCATCGTCTTCTTCGACGAGATGGAGTCGCTGTTCCGCACCCGAGGTTCCGGCACGTCCTCCGACGTGGAGAAGACGGTGGTGCCGCAGTTGCTCGCCGAGATCGACGGGGTCGAGTCCCTCGACAACGTCGTGGTGATCGGCGCCTCCAACCGGGAGGACATGATCGACCCCGCGATCCTGCGCCCCGGTCGGCTCGACGTGAAGGTCCGGATCGATCGGCCGGACCGGACCGGCGCGATCGAGATCCTCGCGAAGTACCTCACCGAAGCGGTACCGCTCGCCGCGGTGGAGGTCGAGCGGGCCGGCAGTGTGAGCGTCGCGCTCGCCTCGATGCGCACACGGGTGGCAGACCGGCTCTTCGACGTGTCGAGCGACACCGAGTTCGTGGAGATCGGCTACAGCGACGGTCGCACGGAGATCTTGCACCTGCGCGACTTCGTCTCCGGGGCGATGCTGGCCAACATCGTCGATCGCGCAAAGAAGTTCGCCATCAAGACGCTACTGACCTCGGGTGAACGCGGGATCACCACCGAGCACTTGCTGGCTGCGGTCACCGCCGAGATCACCGAGAACCAGGACCTGCCGTCCACCGCGGACCCGGACCAGTGGATCCGCGCCTCGGGCCGAAGGGGAGACCGGGTCAGCTCGCTGCGGGTCGTGTGGCGCGACGACGGCGCTCCCGGAGTGCGCAGATGACCGACCGTGGAATGCCTGGTCGCCCGGCGTCGGTGGGCGTCCGGCGGATCATGGGAATCGAGACCGAGTACGGGATCTTCGCTCCCGACTGCCCGGACGCCGACCTGAACGATCTTTCGGCCCAGCTCCTCGGCGAGTACGCGGCCGTGTGTCGCGAGCGCGGTGTGGGCGACGTGCGGTGGGACTACTCCGGCGAGGCGCCCACCGACCACGTCGCGTCGAGCGCCGTCACCGCCATCGCCCGGCTCTCGGCGCAGGAGCAGGAGTGGTACCGCGGTACCTCGACGGTGCTCACCAATGGCGCCCGGTTGTACGTCGACCACTCCCACCCCGAATACGCCGCCCCCGAAGCCGACACGCCTCGACTCGCGGCGGTGCACGACCTCGCGGGTCGACGGGTGATGGCTGCTGCCGTCGCCCGGCGTGCACGACGGCCCGACCTGGTCCAGTTCGCGGTGTTCAAGAACAACGTCGACGGCCGGGGAGCGGCCTACGGCACCCACGAGAACTACCTCGTCGAGCGCGCAGTGCCCTTCAGCGATCTCACCGCCGCGCTGGTCCCCTTTCTCGTCACCCGCCCGGTGCTCTGCGGCTCGGGGCGGGTGGGCCTCGGACCCTGCAGTGAGCAGCCGGGATTCCAGATCTCGCCGCGCGCGGATTACATCGAGCAGATTCTCGGTCTGCAGACGACCCACCGGCGCCCGATCATGAACACCCGCGACGAACCCCACGCCGACTCGCAGCGGTGGCGCCGGCTACACGTCATCACCAGCGACGCGAACAGCGCCGACACCCCGGTTCTGCTCAAGCTGGGCGCCCTCAGCCTCGTCCTGTCGGTGCTGGAGCGCCACGGCTTGCCGCAGCAGTGGGCTGCGCTCCGCCTCGCCGACCCGGTGACGGCCTGTCAGGACGTCTCCCGCGACCTCACGTTGACGAGGCGGCTACCGCTCGCCGACGGCCGCGAGCTGACCGCGCTGGAGATCCAGAGGGCGTATTTGGGCGTTGTGGCCGAACTGATCGGGCAAGACGTCGCGACCGCGGACCCGGAGACCGCCGAGATCGTCGACCTGTGGCGCTCCGGCATCGAGGCGCTGTCGCGAGACGTCCAGTCCGCGGAAGGGGTCGAATGGGTCGCCAAGTATGCCATTCTGCGTTCGCTCGCCGCGCGCGAGGGTCTGGACTGGGACGCCCCGAAGTTGGCGGCGCTGGACCTGCAGTGGTCCGACGTCCGGCCGGATCGCGGGCTGGCGCAGCGACTCGGACCGGACCTCGGCCTGCCCCGCCTCTTCACCGACGCCGAGATCGCCCGGGCCGAGACCACACCGCCGCCCACCACCCGCGCCTGGTTGCGCGGTGAGGCGGTGCGACTACTCGGCGGCGATGCGCTGTATGCCGCCAGCTGGCACTCCCTCGTCCTGGACACCGGGCAGGGCTGGCTCGAGCGGGTGGCGACCCCGGACCCGTGGCGGGGGACCCGTGACGATATCGACGGGCTCTTGCAGTCGCCCGATGGCCAGGTCGACCTTCCGGAACGCCTGCTCACCGCCCTCGGACCACGAACGGCCTGATCCTCCCGATTTCGGATCCATCCGCCCCCTGATCCACGCGATCGAAGAACCACCACCGAAGACCCACAACACGATCGGAGCGACCGATGTCCCAAGAGCAGATCAGCCGTACCTCCTCACGCACCCCGCCGCACGGCGGTGAGCCGATCGAGCCGCCGCCTGTGGTGGCGTCTGCGCAGCGTTTGGACTCGATCCTGGACGACATCAGCGACGTCTTGGAGACCGACGCCTTGACTTTCGTGCAGAGCTACGCCCAGCACGGCGGTCAGTGACCGCTCGGATCCTCGGCCTGGAGACCGAGTACGGCGTCGTCGTCGCACCCAAGCCGGTGGGGGAGACGCCGGCTCCCGGGCGCGGCGCCGTGCCGTCGGTCGAGGAGGCAGTGAAGCTGATGTTCGCCGTGACGCCGAACGCGTTCCGCACCACGAACCACTTCCTGCCCAACGGCGGCCGGCTCTACGTCGACATCGGCAGCCACCCGGAGTACGCCTCCGCCGAGTGCGTCCGGCTGGCCGATCTGGTCGCCAACGATCGGGCCGGGGAGCGGTTCGTCCAGGATCTGGCCGACACCGCCAACGCGACACTGCTCGAGCGCGGCGTACCGGCGACCATCCACATCGTGCGGAACAACGCCGACTCGTTCGGCCAGACCTTCGGTTGCCACGAGAACTACTCCGCCTCCCGGGCCACTGATTTCGAGCACCTCGTGCGCGGTCTCACCGCGTTGCTGGTGACCCGGCCGATCCTCACCGGTTGTGGAGATCTGGTCACCGACCCAGACGGCTCGACCCGGTTCGTCCTCTCGACGCGCTCCGAGCACATCGCCACGACGTCGTCGGCCGACCCGACCAAGAAGCGACCTCTGGTCAACACCAAGGACGAACCGCTCGCCGACCGCAACCGCTGGCGGCGGCTGCACGTCATCTCCGGCGACAGCTCGATGGCGGAGACCACGACGGCGCTCAAGGTGGGTTGGACCGCGCTCGTGCTCGATCTGATCGAGAACGGTGGCCGACTCGACGATCTGCTCCCCGACGATCCCGTCTCCGCGATCCGGACCGTCAACCGGGACATCACCGGACGCGCGACCTTTGCCTCGGTGCAGGGCCGCCGGCTCAGCGCACTCGACGTGCAACGCGAGATCTTGACCCGGGTCCTGGATCGGGGCGTCGCGGTCGACGACCAGACGAGCTGGGTCGTGGAACTGGTCACTCGATCGTTGGACGCCATCGCCGACGGCGACCTGGACCGGGTGCGGACCGAGCTCGACTGGGTTGTCACGTGGCGTCTGCTCAACCGGCATCGGGCCCGCACCGGGGCTGGCTTGGGGGACGCGTCCTCGCTGAGACTCGTCCTCGCCATCCGGGATCTGTCGTCGACGGCCGGTCTGGCCGGTCGGCTGCGCGCCGCCGGAGAGATGGCTGCCTATTGCACGCCCGACCAGGTGCAGAACGCCCGGACCACCCCGCCGACGACCACCCGGGCCCGCGTGCGAGGCGAGTTCCTCGACTGGGCCGCCGAGCACGGTCACCGGGCCGCGGTCGACTGGGGCTTCGTCCGCCTGGATGCTCCGATCCGGCCACAGATCGACCTCCCCGACCCATTCGTGAGCAGCTCGCCAGAGGTTGCTGCGCTACGCGCCGAACTGTCCTGACCTACCGCTCTGCGTGCAGGTGCTACCTGGATGACCGGCCCCGGCCGCCCTTCGATGGTCTCGATCACGACGGTCGATGTGCTCGTCAACAACGCAGGCATCCGGCACGTCGCGCCGATCACCGAGTTCGAGCCGGTTCGTGGAGGGCGTCCTGGCTGGTGGTGAGCCAAGGTGCCTTCGGAGATGCCGGACGCGCCGGCCATCCCCGCGTAGCCCGAGGTTTGGACCGACATCGGTTATCGGTCGCATTCGTCTGTGGGGACGGTGACGACGAGCTTGCCACGGGCATGGCGTGTCTCGGTCTTCTCCAACGCCGTCAGCGCCTGCTCGAACGGGTAGACGTGCTCGATCACCATGCGGGTCCGACCGGTCGAGAGGTCGGCGACGAGCTCGGCCATGTCCGACCTCGTGTCGGCGCGGTGCGGGAACTGCTCGACGCGGACGCCTCGTTCGGATGGGCAGGGATCGCCTGAGACCGTCACGAGGTGACCGCCGTCGCGCACGACCTGCAGGCTCGGTGCGGGGGTGCCCGGTTGGATGGCCAGGGCCGCGTCCACGCCGCCGGCCGCCCACTCGCGCACCTGGTCGGCCCAGGCAGGGTCCCCATAGTCCACGGCGAGTTCGGCTCCCAACGAGCGCAAGTAGTCGTGGTTCGCCGGTGACGCGGTGCCGGCCACCCTGACGCCGCGCTGGGCGGCCATCTGGACGATAAGGGTGCCGATCGCGCCCGACGCGCCGGCCACATACAACGTCTGCCCGGGTTCCATGCCCAGCGTGTGCAGGGACTCGACAGCGGCATCGCCGGCGATCGGGATCGCGGCGGCGGTCACCAGGTCCAGCGCGTCGGGCACCACCGTCACGCGGCGCGGGTTCACGGCCGCGAACGGTGCCCACGTGCCGCCCTTGGGGTTGCCCATGCTGGTCACCATCACCCGATCACCGACGTCGATGCCGGTGACCTCGGCGCCGGTCTCGGCCACCACACCGGCCGCTTCGAGCCCGATGACGTAGGGGAACGTCATCCCCTGTGGGATGAAGTACCGGTCATGGACACCCACACCGAAGGCGTGGACCGCAATGAGGATCTCGTCGGCGTCCTCGGCCGGCGCCGGGACCTCGGCGAGTTCGACATTCTGATCCATCGCATCCGTGCGGACATAGGCTTGCATCGCACGTCCTCACATCAGGGGGTAGGTGTCGCTGCCGAGCCCAGCCGTTCCAGCTCGGGCGGCGACAGCGTCAGGTTGGTCATTCGGCACAGGTCGGCGAGTTGGTCGACGGTGCGGGCGCTCGCGACCGGGGCGAGCACGGTTGGCTGTGCGGACAGCCAGGCGATCGCGACCGCGGCGACCGAGACCGCGTGCGCGTCGGCGATGTCCTCGAGTGCGGCCAGCACCCGCATGCCCCGCTCATCGAGGTAGCCGCTGATCATCCCCGCTCGCGCGCTGTCGACGGCAGGACCGCCGAGGCGGTACTTGCCGGTGAGGAAGCCCTGCGCGAGGGACCAGTACGGGATGCAGGCGATCCCCTCTT
>JBBSQJ010000056.1:0-20389 GCA_038257965.1 Propionibacteriales bacterium | reverse complement strand
GTTCGGGATCGACGCCCGCCCGCACAGCGCTGAGGATCTCGCCGCCACCGGCCACGTCGAGACCGAGCCCTTCGGAGATCATCACCCGCTGGACGGCCGTACACGGGAAAGCCTTGGAGGCGAAGACGACGCGCGAGTCGGGCCAACGCCGGGTCAGCTCCGTTCGGTATTCCCGGGCCCTGTCCCGCAGAGCGTCCTCCGCGACGACCAGCACCGGCGTTGCGAACTCTGCGGCCAGGTCGTCCGCGCGGCAACCGCCGACCGTCAACATGGCGTCGGCGTCGGTGCTGCTGCCCGGCGGGAACAGCGAGAGCAATCGGTCCATGATCCCCGATCATGGCACCCAGGATCCGAAGCCGACCGCGGGCAGGCGTGAGCCGGTTCCACGGTGGGTAGTAGAGGTTCATGAGCGAGTTCACCAGTGAGGGATCGCAGGCGGCGGACGAAGAAGTTGCCCACGTCCGGACCGAGCCGAACGACGACCCGTTGACCGAATCGGATCCACGATCACCATCGAGGCTGGCAGACCGCGAGCAGGACAGGCCGGCCGACGAGCAAGACAGGCCAGCCGACGAGCAAGATGCGGGGGACTGATTCATGGTGCGGTTCGGCTACACACTGATGACGGAGCAGAGCGGGCCCAAGGCCCTGGTCGACTACGCGGTCCGGGCCGAGGAGGCCGGCTTCGACTTCGAGGTCAGCAGCGATCACTACACGCCGTGGTTGACCGAGCAGGGCCATGCGCCATACGCGTGGTCCGTGCTGGGTGCCATCGCGCAGGCGACCGAGCGAGTCGAACTGGCAACGTACGTGACCTGTCCAATCCAGCGGTACCACCCGGCGGTGGTGGCGCAGAAGGCAGCGACGCTGAGTCTGCTGAGCGACGGTCGGTTCATCCTGGGTCTGGGGTCCGGTGAGAATCTCAACGAGCACGTCACCGGGGAGGGGTGGCCGCCGGTGGCCCAGCGGCAGGACATGCTGGAAGAGGCAGCGACCATCATCCGGGAACTGTTCAGCGGTGAGTTGATCACCTTCGAGGGCGACTACTTCCGGATCGACTCCGCTCGATTGTGGGATCCGCCCGACGATCCTCTCGAGATCGGAATAGCGGTGTCGGGAGAAAAGTCGATCCAACGATTCGTGACCTTGGCCGACCACCTGATCGCCGTCGAACCCGACGCCGACCTGATCACGAGCTGGGATCGGGCGAAGGACACTCCGTCCCGAAAGATCGGTCAGGTGCCGATCTGCTGGGATCGCGACTCGGAGGTCGCGGTTCGGCGGGCTCACGAGCAGTTCCGGTGGTTCGGCGGCGGTTGGAGTGTCAATGCCGACCTGCCGACGCCTGCCGGGTTCCAGGCAGCGAGTCGATTCGTCCGACCCGAGGATGTCGCGGAGTCGATCCCCTGCGGGCCAGACCTCGATGTGATCGTCGACGCGGTACGACCGTACTGGGAGGCCGGGTTCACCGACATCGCGTTGGTGCAGGTCGGCGACGAGGGACAGTCGGCATTTCTCGATTCCGCCGCCGGCGACCTGCTCGCCCAGCTCCGCAGTGCGGCGTCTTCGACCTGAGACCAGTGTCGGGCCGAGCGCCGCCGAATAGTTCAAGTTAGTGTGAGCTACAGCTATTCTGTACGCATGCTCCACAAGTCTGACCTGCTGACCATCGGTGAGTTGTCGCAACGGTCGGGCGTCGCCACCTCGGCGCTGCGCTACTACGAGGATCAGAGCCTGATCACCGCAACCCGCACCGCAGGCAACCAACGGCGCTATGAACGATCGACGCTGCGCCGGGTCGCCTTCATCCGGTCGGCTCAGCGCGTCGGGCTCACGCTGGAGGAGATCGCCGAGGCGATGGCGTCGCTTCCCGGTGGGCGAGCTCCCACCAAGTCCGACTGGACCCGGCTCTCCCGATCCTGGCGACCCCGGATCGACGCTCAGATCGAGCGGTTGGAGCGGCTACGCGACCGGCTCGACAGCTGCATCGGGTGCGGCTGCCTGTCGCTGGCGCGCTGCAGCCTGTCCAACCCCGATGACGTGCTGAGTCAGCAAGGACCGGGTGCCTACTATCTACAGCCCCAGCACGACTGATCCGGCCGATGTGGACCGGTTCTCGACCCATCGGCGATATCGACAGGTTTCCGAGCACCGCAGGACTGACGCGACCCCGGGGGCCGCGTCCGGTGTGATCGTCCCCGTCGGACCGCCATAAGATGCCGGTCATGGTCACCAAGGTCGCACTGCTCACCGCTGGTGGGTTCGCCCCGTGTCTGTCTTCGGCCGTCGGCGGTCTGATCGAGCGGTATAGCGAGATCGCTCCGGAGATCGAGATCATCGCCTACAAGTACGGCTATCAGGGTCTGCTGGCCGGCGACTCCATCAGCGTCACCCCGAAGGTCCGCAAGGGTGCCGCGCTGTTGCACTCCTATGGTGGATCACCCATCGGAAACTCTCGGGTGAAGCTGACCAACACCGCCGACCTGGTCGAGCGCGGCCTCGTCCCCGAGGGGGTCGACCCGCTGCAGGCCGCCGCCGACCGATTGGAAGCGGATGGCATCGACGTGCTGCACACCATCGGCGGCGACGACACCAACACCACAGCAGCCGATCTGGCCACGTTCTTGGCGAAGCACGACTACTCCCTGACCGTTGTCGGTCTGCCGAAGACCATCGACAACGACATTATCCCGGTCCGCCAGTCTCTCGGCGCCTGGACCGCCGCCGAGCAGGGCGCCCGGTTCGCAGCCAACATCATCGGCGAGCACAACTCCGGTTCGCGAATGCTCATCGTCCACGAGGTAATGGGCCGGCACTGCGGCTGGCTGACCGCAGCCACCGCGCAGTCGTACCGTGAGTGGCTCGACACCCGCGAATGGCTCCCCGAGATCGGGCTGGACCGGCGCGGATGGGACATCCACGGGGTGTACGTCCCGGAGGCCGTCTTCGACCTGCAGGCCGAGTCCAAGCGTCTCGGGTCGGTGATGGACGAGGTCGGCTCGGTGAACCTCTTCATCTCCGAAGGTGCGGGTCTGGACGCCATCGTGGCCGAGCTCGAGGCTTCGGGCGAGGATGTCCCTCGCGACCCGTTCGGGCATGTGAAGCTGGACAAGATCAACCCGGGTGCCTGGTTCGCCAGCAAGTTCGCCGAACTGCTCCGAGCCGAGAAGGTGATGGTCCAAAAATCCGGCTACTTCTCGCGCGCGGCGCCGGCCAACGACCGCGACCTGGCGCTGATCAAAACGATGACGGTGCTCGCGGTCGACTCCGCGCTTCGTGGTGAGTCCGGCGTGATCGGCAACGACGAGGAACGCGGCGACGAACTGCGCGCGATCGAGTTCGAGCGCATCAAGGGTGGGAAGCCGTTCGACATCACCCGGGACTGGTACCAGGAGATGCTCGCCGGAATCGGTCAGCCCGCCACCGAGGCCGCGACGTCTCACTGAGCTCCTCAGGGCCTGCGGCGGTGCCACCAACCGAAAGCCGACGCCACCGCGGCGCCCAGGCCGACACCGGTAGCGGCTCCGGTGAGATAGCCCATGCCCATCCCGATCCGCACGGATCGGACGGCCACGGGCTGTGCCACGACGGGTTCGGGCTCGACATCGCCTTCCTGGAGTCCGGTCGCCTCGCGGGTGATCTCACGCATCCTGCTGGTCAGGTCGTCCGCAGGTCTGACCTCCGGAACTTCCCAGGTCGCGATCCAGGCCGCCACGAGCAGAATCAGGATCGAGAAGAGGTTGAAGAACAGCATCACCGCGATGACGGGCCCGAAGAGCTGCGCCGCGACGTTGCCCTGGAAGGTTGCGATCAAGAAACCGGTCAGGTACTGCAGGATGGCCAGGCCGATCGATCCGATCAAGGCGCCACGACGAACGGCCCTCCACGGCTTGCGGTTGCTCGGCAACGCGGTGTACAAGAACATGAACAACAGCCAGCCGGCTCCGATCGAGACGACCACCGGGGCGATACGGAGCACCCAGGGGGCCCAGCCGACATCGTCCAGGCCCAGCGTACGCAGGATGATCCCGGTCAGCCCGGTGGAGACCGACGCCAAGCCGAAGGTGATTCCCACCAGCACCAGGGTGCCGAGCAAGGTGCCCAAGTTGATCAATATCAACTTGGCGATGTTGACCTTGGGCTCGGCCTCATCGAAGTCGGTCCGCCACTGCGCGCGTACGGCCTTCTTGACGTTGCCGATCCAGCCTGCTCCGGAATAGGCGGCCGACAGCAGACCGACGACACCGACCGCGGTGTAGTTGCGCAGCGCATTGTCGATCACCGAGACGAGGCTCTTTCGAGTGTCCGCGTCGAACCCGCCCAGCGCGCCGGCGAACTGGTCCACGACCTGCTCGATCAGATCGGGCCGCAACTCGACCAGGACGAAACCCAGGATCGAGAACGCGAACAGCAGCACCGGCACCAGTGCCAGCACCGAGAAGTAGGTGATCGCGGCGGCGAACTGCAGGCCGAGTCGTTCCATGAACCGCGCGATCGTCCGTTCGAGGTGGGCAACCTGCGGCCGGCTGCGCATCCTGATCAACCAGTCTTTCACGGCGGGACCTCTCCTCCTCGGGTCGTCGACCACGAAACTACCCGGCCCAGGTGCTCGCTACCCGTCGGCACCGACGCCACGATCTGGTGCCGCCGGCCATCGAGGCGGCCAGTTGGCCGGTCGGTGAGTCTGAGCGCAAACCCGTTCATGGGATCAGCCACAGCGCGAGGATGCTCGCCACGATCAGGGGCAGCACCAGCAGCAGCCCGACCAGGGCGAACCGGGGCCAGTCGACCCTGACCCCTGCCGCCCGGCAGCGGCCCGCCCACAACAGCGTGGCCAGACTCGCCCAGGGCGTGATCAGTGGACCGGCATTGACGCCCACCAACAGCGCGGCCATCCGCCGAGGCGTTTCGGCCGCCACTTCCAGGGCGAGATAGCTCGGCAGATTGTTCACGAGATTGGCGGCCAGCGCGCCGAGGCCGGCCACCCGAAGCAGATCGAACCAGGTCTCACCGTGACCACCCAGCGCGACCAGGACCTCCCCGAGTCCGGAGTCGAGGGCCGCCTGGACCCCGACGAACAGCACGAGGACGAAGAGCACGAGTTTCCAGGCGAGCAGGCGATGATCGATCAACGAGGGGTCGACGGCGACTGCGGCGACGAGCAGTGCGGCAGCCCCGACCGCACCCGCCACCAGCACCTCGACCCCGAACAGCAGCGCCGGTCCCAGGGCGGCACAGACCACGATGCCCAGCACCAACAGACGACGATGCCGGATCTGCGGCGGCGGTCCCGGGTCATACCTGCCGGTGAGTGAACCGCGGAACACCAGCGCGAGGACGATGACGCTCACCAGCCAGCTGGCCACCGCAGCAGGCCACATCAGCGCCAGAAACCCGGATGCGTTGGACGAAACGCCCATGGCCTGGAGGGGACGCAGCGCGAGCAGATTGGTCAGATTGCTGACCGGCAGGAACAGCGAAGCCGTGTTGGCCAACCAGATGGTCGTCAACGCGAAGAACCGGCGATCCAGACGCAGACGACGAGCCAGGGCCAACACGACCGGCGTGAGCAGCACCGCCGTCGTGTCCAGCGACAGTACGGCCGTCGCCGACGTGGCCAGTCCGACGATCAGGAGCCACAGCAGTAGGACCGAGCCGTGCGCCAGCCGGGCGGCATGATGTGCCAGGTAGGCGAACACCCCGATCCGGTCGGACAGCTCCGCGATGATCGTCACGCAGACGAGGAAACCGAGAACCGGCAACACGCGTTCGATCAGGTCCGCCTGCGGCACGCGGACACCCTACGGATGCGTGCTGGGCTTGACACAATCGGAGTGCGCCGACTTATCTGGGGGTATGGCCGACCTGATGACCGATGACGAGATCAACCAACGCCTCGAGGGTCTACCCGCGTGGAAGGCCACTGCCGTCGACGGCACGGCGGCCATCAGCGCGACCTTCGAGTTCAACGACTTCCTGGACGCGCTCTCCTTCGTGAATCAGGTGGGCCACGAGGCGGAGAAGATGAACCACCACCCGGACATCGACATCCGCTGGAACAAGGTGACCCTGATCCAGTCCTCCCACTCCGACGGTGGCGTGACCGCCGCCGATTTCACGATCGCGCACGCCATCGCGGCCGCCACCGGCCTCTCCTGACCCCATCCCCCAAAACTGTGCACGTGTGACAGCGACACGCCGGGCGGAATCGCGACTACTGCACAGTTTCGTACGAGGACCATCGAGTTCGTACGAGGACCGGCGAGCGCGAACGCCAGGATCAGGTCGCGAGTTCCTCGATTGGTGGGCAGGAGCAGACCAGGTTGCGGTCGCCGTACGCACCGTCGATCCGGCTCACCGGAGGCCAGTACTTGTCGAAGCCCCGATCCGCGAGCGGCCCGACGTGCAATCCGCCCGGGAAAGCGGCCAGCCTGCGTGAGTAGGGATGGGTCCAGTCGTCGGTGATCATCCGAGCCTGGGTGTGCGGAGCGTTGGTGAGCGGGTTGTCGTCGCGCGGCCATTCCCCCGCCGCAACCCGGTCGATCTCGGCCTTGATCGAGATCATCGCGTCACAGAACCGGTCCAGTTCCTGGAGGTTCTCCGACTCGGTTGGCTCGACCATGAACGTGCCCGCCACCGGGAAACTCATCGTCGGAGCGTGGAACCCGTAGTCGATCAGCCGCTTCGCGACGTCGTCGACGGTGATGCCGGTGGCCTTGGTGATCGGACGCAGGTCCAGGATGCACTCGTGCGCAACCAGCCCGCCGCGGCCCGAGTACAGCACCGGGAAGTGGTGGCCCAGCCGTGTTGCGATGTAGTTTGCGGCCAGCAGGGCATGCTCGGTCGCCAGGGTGACGCCCTCGGCCCCCATCATCGCGATATAGGCGTAGCTGATCGGCAGGATGCCCGCGGATCCGTGGGGAGCTGCGGAGACCGGGCCGATGCCTGCCGTCGCCCCGTCCGTCCCTGGGTCGACCTCCAGTGGATGTCGAGGCAGGAACGGCGCGAGGTGCTCCCGTACGCCGACCGGGCCCACTCCTGGACCACCGCCGCCGTGCGGGATGCAGAACGTCTTGTGGAGATTGAGGTGGCTGACGTCGGCGCCGAACTTGCCGGGCTGGGCGAGACCGAGCAGCGCGTTCAGGTTGGCCCCGTCGACGTAGACCTGACCGCCGGCGGCGTGCACCGCGGCACAGACATCGATGATGCTCTCCTCGAAGACGCCATGGGTCGACGGGTACGTCACCATGATCGCTGCCAGGTCGTCGGCGTGCGCGTCGATCTTCACCCGTAGGTCGTCGAGGTCGATTGAGCCGTCCGAGGTCGCCTTCACCACGACGACCTGCATCCCCGACATCACCGCAGACGCCGCATTGGTGCCGTGGGCCGAGGATGGGATGAGGCAGACCCGGCGCCGGGCGTCCCCACGCGAATCGTGGTAGGCCCGGATGGCCAGCAGGCCGGCGAACTCACCCTGGCTGCCGGCGTTGGGCTGGATCGAGACCCGGTCGTAGCCGGTCACCTCGGCCAGCCAGTGCTCCAACCCCTCGATCAGCTCTCGGTAACCTTCCGCGTCCTCCGTCGGCGCGAAAGGGTGCAGATCGGCGAACCCGGGTAGTGAGATGGGCTCCATCTCGGTCGTGGCGTTGAGCTTCATCGTGCACGAGCCGAGCGGGATCATCCCGCGGTCGAGTGCGAAGTCACGATCGGACAGGGCGCGGAGGTAGCGCAGCATCGCGGTCTCGCTGTGGTGCGTGCCGAACACCGGATGGGTGAGGTACCCGCTGGTCCGCTCGCTGCCGGCGAGATCGCCGAACCGCCGGCCGCTCGGATGCCGATCCACCGCACATGCCGCACGCACCGCCGCGATGACCTGATCGTCGGCGTCCTCCCCGACCGAGATACCCACCTGGTCGGCATCGACCAGTCGCAGGTGTGCACCTGCGCGCCGAGCCGCCGCCACCACCTGCTCCGCGCCACCAGGAAAGCGCGCCAGCACGGTGTCGAAGAACGAGCTGTGCACGACCTCTATCCCTGCCGCAGCCAGGTCTCCGGCCAGACCCGCGGCTCGCTCGTGAACTCCGCTCGCGATCGAGCGGAGACCCTGCGGACCGTGGTAGACCGCGTACATGCTGGCGGTCACCGCCAGCAACACCTGAGCAGTACAGATGTTGGACGTGGCTTTCTCCCGCCGGATGTGCTGTTCGCGGGTCTGCAGCGCGAGCCGGTAGGCCTGCGCTCCGTCTGCGTCGCGAGACACACCGACCAGCCGGCCGGGCAGGCTACGCTGCAGCCCCTCCCGGACCGAGATGAAGCCGGCATGCGGTCCGCCGTAGAACAGCGGCACTCCGAAGCGCTGACTGGATCCGACCGCGATGTCCGCGCCCCACTCGCCGGGCGGTGTCACCAGGGTCAGTGCCAGCAGGTCGCAGGCGGCGACGACCAGCGCGCCGGTCTGGTGGGCCAGGTCCGCAACGCTTGCCAGCTCGCCGGTCGAGGCCAGTCGACCGCTCGCTCCGGGTGTCTGGACCACGACGGCAAACGCATTGACGTGGCCCAACGCCTCCACCAGTGAGCCGTCGGCCACGACCACCTCGATCCCCAACGCCCGGGCCCTGGTGCGAACCACCGCCACGGTCTGGGGCAGGGTGTCGGCATCGAGGAGAAGGACCTCCCCGGTCTTCGTGCTGCGTCGAGCCAGGGTCATCGCCTCGGCTACGGCGGTGGCCTCGTCGAGCAGGCTGGCTCCGGCGATCGGCAGTCCGGTGAGATCCGCCACCATCGTCTGGAAGTTGAGCAACGCTTCGAGTCGCCCCTGACTGATCTCGGGCTGATAGGGCGTGTACGCGGTGTACCAGGCTGGGGCCTCCAGCACGTTGCGACGGATCACCGCCGGCGTCACGGTGCCGTGGTAGCCGAGGCCGATCATCGCCGTCAGCGGCCTGTTTCGGGCGGCCAGATCGCGCAACCGCCGCGCCGTCTCGGTCTCGGTCAGCGGTTCGGGCAGCGCCAACGGGCCGGACATCCGAATCGAGTGGGGCATGGCCGCGTCCACCAGGTCGTCGAGCTCGCCGAAGCCGAGACGGGCCAGCATCTTGTCGCGCTCTTCAGGCTGTGGGCCGATGTGGCGGGCGACGAACGGACCGATCCCACCGCGCACGCGGGCGCGGTGGGTGTCGAGATCAACAGCAGCCTCGGGCATGGGGCGAACTCCTGTGGGGTGGTGCGTGACGTGACCGCCAGACGGGCCGCGCTCCCCCTCTGTCGCCGGTTGACTCCAGAGTTGCCATGCCGACGCGGTCTCGGGTGCCTGAGAGGTTCCGGGGAGGTTGCCCCTTCGGCGCCGTCATCGCCACCGGCACGGCCGGTGGCTGGCGGACTCTCCCGCGCTGGTGGTTCTAGCCGGAGCCCAGCTTACCGGGTCCTTTGCCATGCGGGGTCGGGTCCTGGGAGGTCAACCAGCGGCGCGAGCGCGCCGCCGCTTGGCGAGTTCGTCGCTGCTGGACTGGGCTGGTGCGTCGTGTGCCGCCTCCTCGGTGCGCTCGCCGGGCAGCTCGGACAGTGTGCCTTCGATATCGCGCCAGACCCCGCCCAGAGCGATCCCGAAGACGCCCTGCCCGCCGCGGAGGAGATCGATCACCTCGTCGTCGGAGGTGCACTCGAAGACCGACACCCCGTCGCTCATCAAGGTGACCTGGGACAGGTCATCCACCCCCCGGACGCGGAGATGCTCGATCGCGGTCCGGATCTGCTGCAAGGAAATGCCGGCGTCGATCAACCGCTTGATGACCTTGAGGATCAGGATGTCCCGGAAGCTGTAGAGCCGCTGCGAGCCGGACCCCGACGCGCTGCGCACCTCGGGGACGACCAGTCCGGTCCGCGCCCAGTAGTCGAGCTGTCGGTACGTGATGCCGGCCGCGCTGCACGCGATGGGCCCCCGGAAGCCGAGGTCCTTCGGGAGCGGTGAGAAGTCCCCTTCGAACAGCAGGTCCTGTGCGTTCTCGGGCACCGGCGCGGGTGCCGGTCGAGTTGAGGGAACCTCTGTGCTGCTCACGTACGACCTCCGAACTCCACCCACCGACCAGCAGAGCCTCTCAGCAGAGAGTTCCCGCTGCGTAATTCCATCCACGGGATTACCTGAAGCACGCTACGACCCCCCTTGCACGGGGGTCAACGACACGCCGCGAGAGCCGACGCTGACTTGATGGGGTCTCAACCTCGACTCCAGACTCCGACAGCACGCGCGCCGGGACCTACTTCGGGTCTTCACCCTTCAAGAAGTCGTCGGGGTTGATCTGGTCCAAGAACTCCCGGAACTTCTCGACCTCGTCCTCCTCGGCGTCGGGGATCTCGATCCCGGCTTCGTCGAGCACGTCCTCGGCACAGTAGATGTCCGAGCCGATCCGCAAGGCCAGGGCGATCGCATCGGAGGGCCGCGCGCTCACCTCGATGCCATCCACCAACAACACGGCATAGAACGTCCCGCTGTCGAGTTCGGTGATGTGGATCTCGGTCAGCTTGTGACCGAGCGTTCGCAAGGTGTCGACCATCAGATCGTGGGTGAGTGGGCGCGGAGGCACAACTCCTTCTTGTGCGCTGGCGATCGCCGAAGCTTCGTTGGCGCCGATCCAGATCGGCAGATATCGAGTCCCGCCGACCTCGCGGAGCAAGACCATCGGTGCGTTGGAAGGCATCTCCACGCGGACACCGACCACATCGAGTTCCCGCATACGCACCACCCTACTTCGCTCCCGCAGTCCTCCCCAGGCCCCCGACACCCACCTCGAAAGCCGCACCGGGCGTGTGGTCTCAGACCCAGCCCGGTCAGCGTTCCATCGCGAGGCGGACCAAGGCGGCGTGGAAGCTGATCACCAGCTGGGTCACCTCGCCGGCGACGTCGCGGCCCGAGGCCGCGCGTCGCACGTACGGTGCGATGGCCTGCTCGACCAGTCCGACCTCTCGGTCGGCAGACATCTTGAAGGCGCGCAGATGGCGCCCGTCGACTCCGAACTCGGCCAACCGGCGCGCGGCGATGGCCAGCGTGAGTGCCTCACGGCCGTAGTGGGTGCTGCCGCGTTTCGGCAGCACGATCTGCTGACGCTCGAGCTCGACGAGCGCCGCCTCGGTAAGACCGCTGGCCTCCAGCAGATCGGTTCGAGTCAGGCGGACCGGCTGCCGTGGCGGAGGTGGTGGCGCTGTCGGTGCCGCCTCGCCGGTTGCCTCGCCACTGTCGACAGGCGACGCGGCGCCGCCGAACTGACCGGGCAGCGGCGGCGGAGCCCGTCCCTTGTCCATGGCCTCCAGGTGCTCACGGATCACCTTCAGTGGGAGGTAGTGATCACGCTGGACCGACAACACGTAGCGCAGCCGCTCGACATCGGCGGGGTCGTAGCGGCGATAACCCGAGGGCGCCCGTTCGGGCGAGATGAGACCCTCCGCCTCGAGAAAGCGGATCTTGGAGATCGAGATGTCCGGGAAGTCGTTCTTCAGCCCGGCCAGCACCTGACCGATGCTTCGCAGTTGAGTGCGCGGCTGATTCGGGCTCGACGTCATCGATCCGTGCAGTCCGGGGACCTGGTGGTCACGCCGGCTAGTCCATGCCCTGTGGGCTGCTGAAGTAGACCAGCCGGAACTTCCCGAGCTGGACCTCGTCGCCGTGCCGCAGCAAGCAGTCGTCGACGAGATCCCGGTTCACGTAGGTCCCGTTGAGGCTGCCGCTGTCTTTCAGCAACGTACCGCCCGCAGTCTTGGTGAAAGTCGCATGCTTGCGCGAGACCGATATGTCGTCGAGGAAGATGTCGGAGTTCTGGTGGCGCCCGGCGCTGATCACGTCCGCATCGAGCAGGAAACGGGCGCCGGCGTTGGAGCCACGCTGCACGATAAGCAAGGCGTGTCCGCGAGGCAGAGCGTTGACCGCCGCCTCTTCTTCGGCGGTGAGCCCCTCGACCTCGCGTTCCTCACCGACCGCGGGCATCGTGCGGGTGGTGTCACCGCCGGCGCCGATCGGTTCCAGCCGCGTGGTCGGTGTCAGCGGCGTGCCGCACTGGCCACAGAAGTTGCTCCCATCCGGGTTGTCGTGGCCACAGTTGGTACAGAACGGCATTTCGGATTCCGGCTTTCTATCGTTCCCTTGCTTGGTCTCCCGCAGACCGCGGTTGCCGCACGAGTGCGGACGTTCAACCAGGCAGTCTAGGCTGCCACCGGAGCCTGAACCAGGGGTTGAGGTTCATCCGCGTGTCTGGCTGTGGCACTCCGGCTGCCGACTCAGGCGAGTTGGTCGGCGTACGCGTCGGCGTCGAGCAGTTCGTCCAGGTTCGCGTCTGCGTCCAGCTCGAGCTCGAACAACCAGCCGTCGCCGTACGGGTCGGAGTTGATCGTCTCCGGATTCGACTCGAGCACGGAGTTCACCGCTGACACCGTCCCCGAGACGGGGGCGAAGAGATCGGAGACACTCTTGGTCGACTCCAACTCCCCACAGGCGTCACCAAGGGCGATGGCCTCTCCCACCTGCGGCAACGTGGCGAACACGATGTCGCCGAGTTGATCCGCGGCGTAGGCGGTGATCCCGATCCGCACGGTCGTGGAATTGCCGCCGCGCACCCACTCGTGCTCGGCGGAATACTTCAGGTCTTCGGGGAAGTCGGACACTTTGCTCCTGCTGGTTTCGGGAATGAGGATGCTGCCAGGCTGGTCGATCGGATCGTTCAGAGCACCGGACGCTCAGCGCGGAGTCGGCTGAGGCGACGCTGGCTGAGCGTACTGATTCTTCGTCGGGGCATGCAAGGAATCAACCACGACCCGGTCGATCTGTTCGATCCGCACCTGACCGCCGATCCGGGGGCCGGTGATCTCGCTGACGATGCCACCACGGAACCGGGCGGCCTCCTCCAGGCTGTGCGGGTCGCCGATGACGTCCAAGACGTACGGGGTGTCCACGGATTGTCCGTCGACCACGAGTCCGCCGCTGGCGTCGCGACCGAACCAGGTCGACGCCACCACCCGGATCGAATCGTTGACCTCGATCACTTCGGCGCCTGCGTCGCGCATCTCCTCGACGGCGTCGAGGAGGACGTCGAAAGTCATCTTCTGACCGGGATCGACGATCCGCAGCCGGATGCCAGGTCCGATGGCCGGCGCCGTTCCGGCCAGGATCGACAGATTGTCGACGCGCTGCCGCGCCTCTTCGCGGGCAACCCGCTGCGTGTCGGCGCCGGACTCGAGCTCGCTCTTGGTCTGCTCCAGGTCGGAGATCTCGCTCTCCAGTCGCTGAGACTGCTCACCCAGACCGTCCAGCAGCACGATCAGGTCCTCGCGGCGGGAGTTGGCGTACGCGCTGTCCGCGGTATTCGACCGAATCTGCATGACGCCGCCCATCCCGACCAGGAACAGCATCGCCGCGGCGATGAGCTGGCCCTTCCCCGGCTTGAGCAGGGGCCTGAGCAGGCGATGCCGCCTCCGTGCCGTGGCCGGATCGGGCTCTGCCGGCCGGTCGTCCTCGATGGCCCGACGAGGATTGCGCGTCGGCCGAGGGGCGGCCATCTCTCCGGACTCGCGGTCCGGGAGCGGGGACCGCGCGGCGGGTTCGTCTACCCCGTCGACTTCGGGACCGTCGGTGACGTCGGGACCGTCGATGACTTCAGGCACCCCGGATTCGTCAGGCATCCCAAGTCCGTCAGGCATGGAACAGTGCCCGTCTGATCGCGGCCGCGTTGGTGAAGATCCGGATGCCGAGCACGACGACGACGGCTGTGGACAGCTGCGAGCCGACGCCGAGCTGGTCTCCGACGAAGACGATCAGCCCCGCGATCAGGACGTTCGAGACGAACGAGATCACGAACACCCGGTCATTGAAGTTTCCCTCCAGGTAGGCCCGCAAGCCACCGAAGATGGCATCCAAAGCGGCAACGATCGCAATCGGCAGATACGGTTCGAGGGGCTGCGGAACACTCGGGGCGAGCACGAGCCCGACGAGGATGCCGGCGACCAGCCCGAGCAACGGGATC
Source organism: Propionibacteriales bacterium (assembly GCA_038257965.1). GTDB lineage: Bacteria > Actinomycetota > Actinomycetes > Propionibacteriales > Propionibacteriaceae > Microlunatus. Next base: position 6,386 of record JBBSQJ010000056.1, on the reverse strand, counting down.
ATCGTCGGACCCGTGCGTAGCGCAGGGTGATGCCGGGGTCGGCTTCGAGCGTCATCTCGTCCACGGTGCTGACCTCGTACCTCATCCGGCGATTCTGCGCGAGCTCGTTCCACCACTCGCCACCGGAGGACTCTACCCACCGAGCGGGCAGGGTCCTGGGATCTCCGATGGCCTGGATCTGGTAGGGCCGGGTCAGCGAGCGGTAGTCGACCGTGATCGCATCGCCCGCTCCCCGGATCGCCGTCAGGCTGGACAGCCGATGCCCGTTGATGGAGACCGCCTCCGCACCGGATTCCCACAACCCGTTGACCGCGATTTGCAGATCGATGTCGAGGACTCGGTCCCGGCTGTCGCCGGCGTCGCCCGACGCGTCGTCGACCGTGATCGTCAGTCCCGGCCCGGTGACCGCCCTCGCCCCGGTCGCCGGTTCGAGGAAAGCCAGCTGAGCGTTCAGTGCCTTCGCCTCCGCACTGCCCCCGAGCGCGGTCGTGCGAAGGCTCGCGATCTCGGCGTCCAGAGTTGCGATCTGGGCACGCTGTGCGTCTTGTTGAGCGTCGGCGTGCTTGATCCGGGTGATCAGTTCGGTGCGTTCGGTCTCCAGCGCCGGCGCACTACGCGTAGTCTCCACCGCTGCGACGGTGAAGAGAATCCCGATGATCACCGCGACGATCGCCAGATCCCAGCGACCGGCCGGTCGACTGGCTCCGCCGCGCGCCGCGACTACCGCGTAGTCGGGGTCGATGGGTTGTCGGACGATGTCGTTCAGCAGATCCATGCTGCGGTCCGGCCGTGTTGGCTCCTCCTCGCGCGACGCCAGGCCAGCACCGGATCGAGCCGTCACCGTCGGCTCCTCGATCGCGGCATGCTGCGGAAGAGCTCGTACGCCTGGTGCAGATAGAGCAGCGCGGCGTACCAGTAGAGCCCGGTGCCCCACAGGGCGAAGGCCCAGCCGAGCGTTCGCGCCACGATCGCCCACGACTCGGGGGCCGCCCCGAGCAGGATCAGCGGGAAGGCGTAGAACAAGCAGAAGGTCGCCGCCTTGCCCAGAAAGTGGACCGGCAGCGTCGTGTAGCCGCGAGTCCGCAGCGCCGGGACGAGCAGCGCGATCACCGCGTCGCGGCCGACCAGGACGAGCATCAACCACCATGGGATCAGCCCGCGCAGCGCGAGCCCCAAGACGGTGGCCAAGATGTAGAGCCGGTCGGCGAGCGGATCCAGCACTTGACCCAACCGAGAACGCTGGTGCCAGCGCCTGGCGATGTAACCGTCGAGCCAGTCCGTGGCCCCAGCCACCGCCAGCACCACCACGGCGAGAACATCGGATCGGGGGCCCAGGATGAGCCAGAGCATGAGCGGCACACCGCAGAGCCGCAGCAGGCTCAGCACATTCGGCACCGTCAGCACGCGGTCCGTGTCGATGCCGCTGGGCAGTGGCGTCACCTCCGCACGATCAGCCGACGAACCCACGCGGCCAGGTTAGTTCTCCGTTGACGAGCATCTCGAAAGCGCGCGGCTCCCCCGCGTGTCCAGCCAGCCGGAACAGCACGACGATGCGCCGGTGTCGCAGGTCGAGCGCCGTGACGACCGCGTCGTTGTACAGCCGGTGGGCGAGTTCGACCCGCTCGCAGTAGGGGGCCAGACCATCGAGCGTGACCACACTCAGCAGGCCGCTGAGATGGCTCTCGGCTTGTTCCCTCTCCGCCGCACCGAGGTCCGCGACGAGCGCGGCAGCCGCCGCGTCGCAGACCAGAAGGTTGCTCGATGGATCGATCGCGGCCGCCCGGCCGGCCTCCAGGGCCGCCTGGGCGCGGCGCACCAGAGCCGCGTCGAGGGCCGCCCACCGTCGCTCGACCCGGGTGTGCGCCCGGTCCAGCCGGGTCGCCAGCCAGGAGAGCCGCCAACCGATCACCAGCGCCACGATGACGATTAACCCGACCGTCTCCGGCGTGGTCATGTCGGCCACGCCCGTCGTCGGGTGGGCGCCGCAGCGGCCAGCGTGGCGAAGTAGACCGCGGTGATCGCCGGTGCGACCACGCTCCAGTCGTAGTGACGTGCCCGCTCGCGCGCCAGCCGCGTCCGATCGGGTCGTGGGCTGCGTACGGTCTGCACGATCGCCTGCGCCAGGGCGGCGCTGTCACCGGTCGGTACGAGCGCTCCCAGCGTGCCGACACCGCCCTCGGGCCGGAGCAGATCGGCAAATGCTGGCAGCGCAGAAGCCACGACCGGCGACCCGGCCGCCATCGCCTCCAGCAGCACGATCCCGAAGCTCTCCCGCTCCCGATGCGGCGCGACGAAGACGTCGGAACTCCCCAGCAGGTCCACCTTCTCCGCATCCGAGATCTCACCGAACAGCCGTACTCCGGGCGCTGGCGGCATGCCCCCCTGCCCGGCCACCACGATCTCGACGTCGCCGAGCCCGGCCCGGACGGCCGGCAGGGCGGCGAGCAGCACGTCCAACCCCTTGCGGGGTTCGTCCACCCGGCCGAGGAAGGTGATCCTCGGCGGACGGTCCTTCCCCCTGAAACTGTGCACGTCCTGCAGCGACACGCCGCCGGAACTTGCAAGAGTTGCACAGTTTCCGAAAAGGGGGCGCCGGCTGGGCGGCTGAGCGAAAGCGGCGAAGTCGAATCCGTTCGGAATCACCACGGCGTCCCGGCCGAGATGGTGCACGACCACCCGGCGAGCCGACTCCGATACCGCGATCCCCGCGTCGATCTTCTCGATCGCGGCGCCGAATGCGCCCCCGGCCAGCTGCATCGTTCGTGACCGCGGCGTGGCGGTATGGAACGTCGCCACCACCGGTACGTCCGCGGCCCACAGCGCCAGCAGCGCGATGCTGGGGGTGACCGGCTCGTGGATGTGCACCAGATCGAACTCGCCGTCACGGAGCCAGCGTCGCACCCGCGCCGCACTGAGCGGTCCGAAGTTCACCCTGGCGATCGAGCCGTTGTACGGGACCGCGATCGTCTGTCCGGCGGAGGTGAACTCGACGTCTGCCTGGGCGCGGCGACGTGACGGACGACCCACCGGGCGGGCGGGCAACTCCCCCGGCGCAAGGATGTGCGGCCGGTGCCCCGCTCGAGTGAGGTGCCGGGCCAGCCCGAGAACGTGATTCTGTACGCCTCCCGGCGCGTCGAAGCTGTACGGGCAGACGAGTCCGATGCGCATCAGCCGCCCTCGCCGGCACCGGCCGGGCCGGACCCGAGCTCCTCGGATGCCGACGCGACCCTGTCCGGCTCACAAAAGAAGGGCTGGAGCAGGTGCCAGTCCTGCGGACGATCGGCGATCCGCTCGGCGAAGACGTCGGCGACCCGCTGGGTCGTGGCGACCAGCCCGTCCGGCCCGGACGCGACCTCGATCTCCGGCCCGATCCGGAGCCTCATGCCGGAGTCGCTGAACTGGCTGACCGCCGGAAACAGCGCGGCTCCGCTGCGTTGCGCGACCAGAGCCGGACCGACAGGCATGGTCACCGGTCGGCCGGCCATGCTCACCCGCACACCGTCTCCGACCAGGTCACGGTCGGCGAGCAGACAGATCACCCGTCCTCGCCCGACCGCGCCCACCAGGCTGGCCACGGCGTCGTCGTCACCGTGGGCCAGCACCTCCACGCCGAGCCGGGTGCGGAAGTCGGTGAAGGCGGCAAACTCCGCCTCCCCCAGCCGTTCGGCGACGGTGGTCACCGGGAGTCCGGTCCGGCACGCCCACGCGCCTGCCAGGTCCCAGTTCCCGCTGTGCGGCAGCGCTACGACGACGCCACGGTCTGCGTACGCTGCTCGCAGTTCCTGCTCGCCCGTGGTGACGACGCCGGCGACCAACCGGTCGATGGCACCCGGCAGCGCAAGCTGCTCGTAGACGTTGCGGAAATGGCTCGCCAACGCCGCCTCGACGAGATCCTCCCCCACCTCCGAGCCGCTCACCACGCTCAGATTGCATCGGAGGTTGCGCACATGCCAACCGTCATGGCGACGCGCGCGCCGCGCGGCACGCGCGATCAGCGCGTCGACGAGGCTTCGCGGGACGAGCGAGGCAACCCGCCAGCCGACCCGATAGAACTGGCGTACCACGGACGCCCGCCAACGGCCGTCCGGCGGCAGCGAACCCTCGGCGTCAGGCAACTGAGGCCTGGCCGGCCCGGGCCTGGCGGCGGACCTGCAAGACGCGCTGGGTCACCGTCACCGCGCCGAACACCGACAGCACGACCAGAACCACCTCGAGGACGTACGGAACGCCGACGCCGGCGAGGAACGCGCCGGCGAGGATGAGCAGCAGGCGATCCGCGCGGGCTGCCAGCCCACCCGAGCAGGTGAATCCCAGACTCTCTGCGCGTGCCTTGACGTACGAGGTCACCTGGCCGAGCGCCAGTGCCGCCAGCGCGAACGACGCCCAGAGCAGCGAGTCGTGCGGACCGGTGAAGTAGAGCAGGATGCCCCCGAAAACGGCCGCATCACCGAGCCGGTCGAGACTGGAGTCGAGAAAGGCGCCCCAGTTGCTCGCCTTGCCGCTCATCTTGGCCATCTGACCGTCCAGCATGTCGGCGAACACGAACGCGGTGACCACGACGACGCCCTGCCACAACCAGCCTCGGGGAAAGCAGACCAGTGCGCCGAAGAGCACGCCGAGCGTGCCCACGATCGTCACCAGATCGGGCGAGACCCCCCACGCGTTGAGCAGCCGGGCGGGTGGCGTCATGATCGCCGCCCAGGCCCCGCGGAAACGTTCGAGCATTCAGTCCCGCCCTGCGGCCATGCTGACCTCGGGCGCTTCGCCCCACGCCCGCCGGACGACCTCCCAGGTCTGGCTGAGCAGTTGCGGAAGCGCCTTGGTCTGCCCGATCACGGGCAGGAAGTTGGCGTCACCGCTCCAGCGGGGCACGACATGCTGATGGAGATGAGCGGCGATGCCGGCGCCGGCCACGTTGCCCTGGTTGATGCCCAGGTTGTAGCCGTGCGGCGCACTCGCATAGCGAATCACCGCCATCGCCCGCGCGGTCAGTCCGCCGATCGCAGCGATCTCCTCGCCGGTCAATTCGGTGTAGTCGGCGACGTGGCGATTGGGACAGACCAGCAGATGGCCCGGCGAGTAGGGATAGAGATTGAGAACGACGAAGGCCACTTCGGCGCGATGGACGATCAGCCCTGCGTCGTCGCTGGAACGCTGGATGCGACAGAACGGGCAGTCGCCGGCGACCGTGGACGCAGGCTTGTTCTCCCCCTGGATGTAGACCATCCGATGTGGTGTCCACAAACGCTCGAAGCCGTCGGCCACTCCTGCGTACGCCGACGGCTCCTGGATCTCGCTGCTCTCGTCCACCGGATAGAAACCTACCCGGAGTCGACGCCACGGCGACGACAACGTCGTGCGTGTCACACGGTAGGCGCGCTGCTGACCTGCACGCGGGCGGCGATGGCCGCGGTGATCTCACCGATCGCCTCGTCCACCGGCACCCCGTTGCGGGTGGTGCCGTCACGGAATCGGAAGCTCACCGCTCCGGCCGCCCGGTCCTCGCTTCCCGCGATCAAGATCCAGGGCACCTTGGATTTGCTGGCGGTGCGAATCCTCTTCTGCATCCGGTCGTCACTGTCGTCCAACTCCACCCGAACACCCGCCGCGCGGAGCTTGACCGCGACCTCGTCGAGGTAGTCGTTGAACTCCGCCGCGACCGGGACGCCGATCACCTGGACGGGCGCCAGCCAGGGCGGGAACGCCCCGGCGTAATGCTCGGTGAGCACGCCGATGAACCGCTCGACGGACCCGAACAGGGCGCGATGGATCATCACCGGTCGCTGCCGGCTGCCGTCGGAACCGGTGAACTCCAGCTCGAATCGGTCCGGCAGCATCATGTCGACCTGGATGGTCGACATCTGCCACGTGCGGCCGATCGCGTCGCGTGCCTGTACCGAGATCTTCGGCGCGTAGAACGCCGCGCCGCCCGGATCGAGCACGAGGTCGAGGCCGGAGACGGCGGCCGCCTCGCGCAACGCGTCGGTGGCCCGCTCCCACGACTCGTCCGAACCGATCGACTTGTCCGGATCGCGGGTGGACAGCTCGAGGTAGAAGTCGTCCAGCCCGTAGTCGGAGAGCAGGTCGAGCACGAACTGCAGCAGCGAGATCAGCTCGCCCTGCATCTGCTCGGTGGTGCAGTAGATGTGCGCGTCGTCCTGGGTCATGCCGCGTACCCGGGTCAGGCCGTGCACCACGCCGGACTTCTCGAACCGGTAGACCGAGCCGAACTCGAACAGCCGCAGCGGCAGCTCGCGGTAGGACCGCCCGCGGGACCGGAAGATCAGGCAGTGCATCGGGCAGTTCATCGGCTTGATGTAGTAGTCGACGCCTTGCCGCTTGAGGGTTCCGTCGGGATGCCGCTCCTCGTCGACGTGCATCGGCGG
>JBBSQJ010000055.1:0-20463 GCA_038257965.1 Propionibacteriales bacterium | reverse complement strand
CGTGGCCTAGCCTCCCACCGTCGAACAGACGCTGAACACGAGGCGGGCGGCCCGCAGGTCGACGAGCCCGTCCGTGCTACGCACCTTTCCGCGCATGCGTCCGAAGCCTGTCCGCCGATGCGCCCTGAGCCTGTCGAAGGGCCACCGGCGCGGAGACAAATGCCCTTCGACAAGCTCAGGGCACATCCCAGACCACACCATCCGCTCCCCCGCTTGTCAGCCTCGACAAGCTCAGGGCACATCCCAGACCACCATTCCGCTCCCCCGCTGGTCAGCCTCGACAAGCTCAGGGCACATCCCAGACCACACCATCCGCTCCGCCGCTTGTCAGCCTCGACAAGCTCAGGGCCCATCCCAGACCACCATTCCGCTCGCCTCGCTGGCCAGCCTCGACAAGCTCAGGGCGCATTCCAAAACATGCCATTCGGCCCTACTCGGTTGTCAGCTCCGCCTCGCCGGATCCGGGTGACCCGGAGTGGTCGGCGGGCATCGGGTTGCGCAGGAATGCCGCGCAGACGGTCGCGCCGATCGCGATCACGGACGCGACCCGGAAGGCCAGCTCGATGCCCCCGTTCAGGGCGGCCCGCTGCGGCACACCGGCCGAGGTCAGGTTTGCCGCCTGCGCGGCCATGATCATCACCAGGACAGCGGTGCCGGCGGCACCGGCCACTTGCTGCAACGTGGTGAGGATGGCGCTGCCGTGGGAGTAGAGCTGGGGCGGCAGCGGATTCAGTGCGCTGGTGAACGCCGGGGTGAACAAGAACGCCAGACTGGTCATCACCGAGATGTGCATGATCAGCAGCAGCCAGACCGGGGTTGAGACGTCGACAGTGCTCAGACCCCACAGCGCGGCCACCAGCACCACACCACCCGACGTCGCCAGCACCGGCGGACCGTAGCGGTCCAGCAACCGGCCGACGATCGGACCCAGCACACCCATCACCACACCACCGGGCAGCACCAGCAGACCGGTCTCGAGCGAGGTCAGGCCACGAACGGTCTGGAGGTAGATCGGCAACAAGATGACCGAACCGAACAGCGCGACCATGGCGATGCAGAGGACGACCACACCGAGGGAGAACATCTTGTAGTCGAACGCCCGCAGATCCAGCAGCGGGCTGGCATCGGCCCGGGCCAGCGCGCGCTGTCGTAGGCCGAAGGCCGTCAGACACAGCACTCCGACGACCAGGCTGACGACGCCCGGGGCCATCCCGCTGGGATCGCTCAACCGACTCAGGCCGTAGACCAGTCCACCGAACGCCGGCACCGTGAGCAGCACCGACGGCACGTCCAGTCGCTGCTGAACCGGTTCGCTGATGTTCACCAGCCGTGCCGCGCCGTAGGCCAGGGCCGCCAGGGCGATCGGCAGCACGGCCACGAACATGAAGCGCCAGGAGAGGTACTGCAGGATCAGTCCGGAGACGGTCGGGCCGAGTGCCGGGGCTACCGAGATGACGATGCCGACGTTGCCGATCACGACTCCGCGCCGCTCGACCGGCACCAGGTTGAGGATCGAGGTCATCAGCAACGGGAGCATGGTGGCGGTGCCGCAGGCCTGGATGACACGGGCCAGCAGCAGGATCCAGAACCCAGGCGCGAGGGCGGCCAGCGCAGTGCCGGCGCAGAAGAAGCTGAGCGCAAGGACGTACACGGTCCGGGTGGACAGCCGCTGCAGCAGGAACCCGGTGGTGGGTATCACCACCGCCATGGTCAGCATGAATGCCGTGGACAGCCATTGCGCGGTCGTGGCGTCGATCCGGAGATCGATCATCAGGGTCGGCAGCGCGACACTCATGATCGTCTCGTTGAGGATCACCACGAAGGTGGCCACCAGGAGCGTCGCGATGACGTTCCTATCTCGCGTCGACATCCGCTCGGTCCGGACCGGTGTGGTCGTGATGGAGGTCATGGAAACTCCTGCATACATCTGATACTTGCCGGCGGTGGGGCGATCGTGTCCGGATCGACCGTCGGCCGGGCCGAGCGCGAACTCTGATCTCAGCGTTCGTCGACCGCGTGCTATTCCGACCCGAGGGAAGACACTGACTCATCGGGCCCACCCCAGGCAACTGGTTATCAGGCTCCGACATCGGTGCGGCGTGCCCGAAACCAACAAAAGCAGCGCTCGCCTCGCCGACAAAGACGCACACTGAGTACAGTCCCGGACAACCGGGTGGAGGAGGTGGGCAGCGTGCGAGTCCGAGCCCGGACACTGGCGGTGGCAGCCTTGTGCGCCGCGTGGTCGCTGACGGCTGCCGGCTGTGTGCGCGTGGGGGGTAAGGAGCCCACCCCGCCGCCGATCGACCTCCCGACGCTGGCCACAGCCAGCCCGACTCCGGACTCCACGCCCCGCTCCGACGACGAGTTGTTGGCACAGAGCAAGAACGCCATCGTCCGGATCGAGAGTGTCGACTGCGACCAGGCCTACGCGACCGCGACCGGGTTCTTCCTCCAGCCGGGTTTCGTGGTCACCGCCTACCACGTCGTCCGCGATGCGCAGACCTTGGCGATCCGGACCCTCTCCACCAGGACGGGGATCGAGCATGTCTTCACCGGCGACATCGTCGGTCACAACAAGCGTGCCGACGTCGCCCTGATCCAGGTGGCTGACGATGACGCCGACGTGCTGCCTACCGCGGACGCAGAACCGACCGTGAACACCGACGTCGTCTCGATCGGCTACCCGAAGGGCCTGCCGATCGGCTTGGAGACGGGGCGGATCACCGGCGTCGACCAGGACATCGTGGTGACCGAAGGTGAGGACCGGCGTCCGCTGAAGGCAGTGCTGCGCTTCACCGCGGCGGCCGACGCAGGCACTTCCGGAGGTCCGCTGATCGACCGGACGGGCGCAGTGGTCGGCCTCGTCGACTCCGCAGGTGCCCGCGGATCCCAGGTCCACTATGCGGTCTCGGGAAAGACGGTCAAGGCTCTGGCCGACGGTTGGGCAGCCAGTCCTGAGGTCCAGCAGCCGCCGGATTGTGAGAGTTCGAGCAGCGGCCAGAAGATCACCGTCAAGTCGTCGCACCCCGACGGGCCGGGGATCACGAACGCGCTACGGGCTTACGTCGACGGGATCAACGCGGGTGAGCAGCTCGTCGACGAGAAGCATCAGCTCTCGGGATATGAACTCGCCTACGCACAGTTGAGCGGCGACCGGCTCGCCGCCTACTCGACGCTGGCCGAGTTCAGCGACTCCCATCGTCAACGGATCAGCAATGTCGTGCTGCAGTCCGTCGCGTACGTCGACGACACCTCCGACACCGCCCGCGTCTCCTACGACTACGTCACCATCGGCGCGTACGGCAGCGAGTCGGCATGCCGCAAGCGGAGCATGGAGTACACGATGAGCATCGACACCGGCGTATGGACGTTCGCCGATCAGACCGTGAGCAAGCGGGCCGGCTGCTGAACAGCAGCGCACCGGGCTGCCCTTTCGGGCAGAGTCAACTGCCCTGGATGCTGCCCGCGGCGGGTTGGTCGGGCAGCTGACCCAACTCCTCCCGCGTGGCAACCTGCCCTCGTTGAGCCGCCGTTGAGCCGCCGTTGACGGTGCGAACTCGCCGCGTTGACCACACGATGAGCGTTCGGGCGCATCGTTGTTCCCGAAAGCGCAGGAACCCAGACCTTCGGAGGGCAGCCGTGAGTCACCCAATCGCCACGTATGTGTACGGCATCGATCCCATCTCCGAAGCCGGCGTGATCAGCCAGCTGAAGAATCGGCCGGAGGTGCGCCTGGTCCGCGATCTCGACAAGACCAGCGCCGACGTCGCCGTGCTCGTTGCCGATTCGGTCGACCCGGGAACCGTGCGCCTGCTGCACGGACTCCGCCGCGACGGGATCGTGAAGCTGGTCTTGGTAGCAACCGTGGTGGACGACGCTGCGCTGGTGTCCGCGGCCGAGGCGGGAGTGGGAGGACTACTTCGCCGTACCGATGCGACCGCCGACAGTCTGACCCGCACGATCGAACGGGTGGCATGTGGGCAAGGTGATGTGCCTGCCGACCTGCTAGGCCGTCTGCTAGAGCAGGTTGGACGTCTCCAGCGCCAGGTGCTCGCGCCTCGTGGACTGACCTTCAGCGGTCTCACCCCGCGCGAGACCCAGGTGCTGCGGCTCGTGGCCGACGGGCATGACACTTCCGAGATCGCCGCCGAACTCTCTTACAGCGAGCGGACCGTGAAGAACGTGCTGCACGACCTCAACACTCGGCTGCAGCTGAAGAATCGATCGCATGCGGTCGCCTATGCGGTCCGCGAGGGTCTGATCTAGAGCTGGTCGTCGGAGAATCGAGAACTTACAGGCGAAACTATCGCGCCTGAACCTACTCGATTCTCATCGGCGACCGGTGTGTAGGTCGCGACCATTCCCTCCAGCGTCCGGGTTGCGGCTCGAGCCGCCATCTTGAGTTGGCGGCCGGACAACGGGTGCTCGGCCAACCGCTGCCAGGAGACCAACGACTGCAGAGCGACGTCACGGATCTGCTCACCCGCGGCGTCTTCGGCCAGCCCCAATCGGGCAGCGGCGCTGTGCCCGCTGCCACCGAGCAGGCGATCCAGCTCACTGGCCCGCTCCGGACGAACCTCGATCGCGCCCGACCGAAGAGCACTCAACAACCGCACCTCTTCGAACTCGTGCGTGCTCGCCGACAACTGCTCGGCCGCAGTCTGCAGCGCGTCGCCGTCGTCGCAGCCACCAGACCGCAGGACCTCCGACAGCACCGCGAGCGCCGATCGCGCCTTGAGCACCCGACTGCGCTGTTCGAACTGTCGGGTCAGCACCGAGCGCAGCCGGTCCAGTCCGCTGCGCTGGATCAGTTCGTCGGAGAGCTCGACCGCGGACGTCACATGAGCCTCGCGAATCAACTCGACCGACAGCCTTACGCCGAACAGACCCATCCGATCCATCAGATGAGCGCGCTCGATCTCGGTGAGCATGACCCCGGTCGAGCGGCGCAGGAAACGATCGGCGGTCAGCAACAACTGCTCAACCTCACTCCGCTCGGAGCGGGCCAGCGTGGCGAGCATCGCGTACTCGATCTCGCGGAGCGTGGTTGCGGCGAAGGCAAGCAGCCCGTTCACCGGGACGATCACCGGGCAGAGCCTGCGCAGGCGAGGGTCGGCCTCGTAGCGCAGGGCGATCCGGTCGGCCACTTCCATCGCGTCCAGCCGGCACGAACCGATCTCGTCGGCCCGCGACAGCACTCCGACCGAGTTCATCGGGGTGCCGTGGGCCAGCTCGTCGTCGTGGAAGGACTCCAGGAAACGTACGTCGCTGGCGTGGGTGTGGCGCATCAGGTAGAGCACCGCATCGGCCACCGGAACGCGGCCGTCTTCGGCGGCCAGCACTCGTTGGGTCCGGGCGGAGATGTCGGCGGAGATCGACGCGATGCCCGGTGTGTCCAGAATCGTGAGCTCACGCAGCTTGCTGGTCGGCCAGGTCACCTGGAGGCGATCCACGTCAGCGGCCGCGAGATCGCCGAGGTCGACCTCGAGCGCTCCGGTCTCGCGCGACCATGGTCGGATCACCGGGTCGCCGTCGAGCGGGAAGACGGTGACCTGTGGCGAGTTCCCCTCCTGGTACCAGGTGACGATCTTGGTGCACTCCCCGGCGTCGGTGGGAGCGAGCTCCTCGCCGAGAATGGCGTTCAGCAGCGTGGACTTGCCCGCCTTGACCTTGCCCGCGATCGCCAGTCGGAGTGGCCCGGCCAGCCGGTTTCGAGCGTCGATCAGCTGAGCTCGCACGTCATCGGTCCGCGCGCTCGAGGCGGCCAGACCCAGCAGCGCAGTCAGATTGTCGACCAGCGGATCAGGCACGGCTGCCTACCGGCTCCCGGCGGCCGCCGACCTGTCGCGCCGCGGCCCGAACCGATTCGAGTTGATCCTCGCGGCTCTGCAGCTCGAGCTCGCGGACTTTGAGCTGGACCTCATCCAGCTGGCTCAGCCGACGGGCCGCCTCCATCGCCTCGAACGCGGAACGCTCCAGCTGCATCGCGCGTCCCTGGAAGTCGTCGCGCAGGTGTCGCTGCGCAGTGCGCAGCACGTCACGGGTTTCCTTGTTCATCACGAACGCGACCTCATCGACGAAACGGCGAACCGCTGCCTTGGCCTGCTGCTGACGATAGATCTGCTGGCGCTTCTTCTCGTCCCCGATGATCTTCTTGCCGATTCCGGTACCCAGCACGAGGGAGAACCCGGCCATCGCCAGGTGAACGACGATGCCGCCGCCCATCACGTTGGCCGCCACCGTGCCCATCATCATGGGCAGGTAGTAACTGCTCCGGGCCGCGACCAGCAGCGGCGCCAGCTTGCCACCCGGCATCGCGAGCGTCGACGCCGGAGCGAGCACGACGGACTCGACGTCGGTGGTCCCTGCCAGTGGTAACACGAGCTTGGCACCTTCGGGCAGCTCGAAATGGTCCGACACGTCCTGGGCCAGGTCCTCGGCGCGCTCGGTCAGCAGATCGCGGTTGGCCACCATGACGATCGCAATCTGGCGACGCAACCAGACCTCGGTGTCGGTCCAGGTGTCCTTCGGGTCTCCGGAGTCGATCACCTCCTCGACATCGTGGATCACCGTCCGCAACCGGGCTTGTAGGTCGTGCTCCACGTCGGCGACGAGGTCCTGGATGCCGTCGGACAGCGTCTGCTGCCACGTCGCGGTGGGATGGATCAGCCGCTTGGCCTGCTCCTGCACCCGATCGAGTTCCTTGACCACCTGCTGGGTGGATTGCGGAGCCTCGATCACGGCGCGTTCGGCCTGGGACTGCTGCTCGAGTTGGCTGGCCACGAACTCGACCTCGACAGCAGCACCCCTAGCCGACGTCTCTCGTGCCTTGGCCACGACATCGCGGGCGAGAAACGCCACGAGCTCGGCGAAGCCGGACTCGGAGTTGAGGTCCGGGTCCTTGGCCGCACGCAGCCGCAGGAACGACGAGACGGCGATGACCGGGAGATCCAGCCCCGCTCGAGCCAGGTGCTGACGATCGAGATCGACGATCCGGCGCCAGTGTGGATAGAGATCGATCTTCGTGACCACGACCGCGGTAGTCGGGCACCGTTCGACCGCAGTCTTGAGAAACGACAGTTCCGGGGCTGTCAGCTCTTGGGCGGCATCGGTGACGAACACGACACCCTTGGCATAGCGCAGCGCGCCGAGGGTCAGGTAACCGTGTGCCGAGTCCAGGCCCCCGACGCCGGGCGTGTCGACCATCGCGAGACCGGTACGGAGCATGCGGTGCGGCAGACCGACCTCGACCACCCGATCGCGCTCCGGATCGGATGGGTCTGCCTCCTCGGTGACCAGCAGGTCGATCTCGCCGAGCGGCCGCTCCCGCTCCTCGATCCTCGCGCCGTCCTCGGCCCGGACGTAGGTCGTCACCTTGGGCACGGACGCGTATCTGACGATCGTCGGTACGGCCGTGACCACGTCGGCGTCGACAGGGCACACGGCGCGCTGCAGCAGGGCGTTGATCATGGTGGACTTGCCCACCTTGAACTGGCCGCAGAACACCACCTGTACCTGCTCGGCGGCCAGCCTCTCCTTCGTCTGGTGCAGATGCTGATCCAGATCGCCACGTCCCTGGCGACTGGCGATCTCCCGGCCCGCGTCGATGGCGGCGATGATCTCTTGAACCCCCGCGCCCGGGTCCCCAGGGCGTAGGCGCGACCCGGGCGAGGTGTCCGGAACCTGCCGATCGGTCGGGGCCCGAGCACCCTGGCCGCATGTGCCCCGGGCTTGTCGGTCGGATGTGCCCTGAGCCTGTCGCTCCGCTGTGCCCTGAGCCTGTCGCTCCGATATGCCCCGAGCCTGTCCCTCCGCTGTGCCCTGAGCCTGTCCCTCCGCTGTGCCCCGAGCCTGTCGAAGGGCCTCCCCACCCGCAGTGCCCTGAGCCTTTCCCACCGATGTGCCCTGAGCCTGTCCCTCCGATGTGCCCTGAGCCTGTCGAAGGGCCTCCCCACCCGATGTGCCCTGAGCCTGTCGAAGGGCCTCCCCACCCGATGTGCCCTGAGCCTGTCCCTCCGCTGTGCCCTGAGCCTGTCGAAGGGCCTCCCCACCCGCAGTGCCACCCCGGCCTTCGACAGGCTCAGGCCGCATTGGCTCAGGCTCAGGCCGCATTGGCTCAGGCCGCATTGGCTCAGTCCGCAGGTCAGGCTCAGGCCGCAGGTCAGGCTCTGGTTCGGATTCAGCCTCTTGTCTGATCTCGGGCTCGGGTGGAGGCACCGGTTCCGGTTCGGGTTCGGGTTCGGGTTTGGGCGATGGTCCGGTGGTGGCACCCAAGGCGGAGGCAAGATCGCTGGAGGTACGCCGGCGCCGGGAGCGGGAAACCGGCTCCGGGTCGTCCCACTGGAGGAAGTGATTGCACACGCTGCAGAACACCGAGTCGGCCTCGTTCTCGGTGCCGCAGTTGGCGCAAGTGATCACTTCACCATCCTGCGGGTCGCCTCGCTTCGATGCACGGCCATTTCGTCCGGTCGGGGAGTTACCGGGCAGGCTACCCCGCCCGGATTCGCGCGAGAAATCCACCGATGCATCGAAGACACGACGCAGTCACTGCTGCCCCGCGCGCGCCGATCGTCGGGACCCAGTGTGTGCGGACCGGACCCAATTGTCTCGACGGGAGCTACCGGTGTGCAGGAGACTGACAGCGCGTACGGTCGACTGGCTCGGCGCACCGGCGCAGTGATCGGCTGCGGGCCGGCCGATCGATGGATCCGTCCGCGGCGAGAAGGTCGACGGGTCAGCTGCGGCGAGTAAGGTCGACGGGTCCGCCACGGCGAGGAAGGTGGCATCGGCGTCGTGATCTGCGAGGACTGCGGTGAGACAAACAAGCCGCGCACCGAATTCTGCATGTTCTGTGGCGCCTACCTGGGCTGGCAGGACCAGGACGATCCGTCCGGAGCCGCCGACCGCACCCAACCGCTGCCGGCCCAGCCGGCTGCTCCGCGCCGAGACGATTCCCGACCGCTCGGTCCGTCCCAACCCGTTTCCGCGCAGACAGCGCGATCGGTTCCCACGCAGTTGCCGCTCGCGGCTGCACAATCGCCTGCGCCCCCGCAAGCTCCTCGGCCGCAACTTGCTCGGCCGCAACCTGCCGGTCCCCGAGCCACCGATCCGCGGACCACCGCGACCCAGCCGGCTACCGATCAGCCCGTACCCGGGGCTCGAGCCGCCGCGACCGCGGTGGCTCCGTCCCCTTCCGCAGCCGGGGTCGTGCCGGCAGGCCCGTCGGTGGCCACCTGTCCGGCCTGCGGACGTATCGTCGATGACGGCCGTCGCTTCTGTGGGCACTGCGGGCAACAGTTCATCGGACCAGGCGACGGAGGAACCCCGCTGACCCGGCCGGTCGCCAAACGGGAGACCTGGTGGACCCGGCTGTGGGGCAGCAAGGACCGGGTGGCGCGACGGTCCTATCGGCGCAGCCTGCCGCCGCTCTACCGTTGGCGACGCGTGATCATCGTGCTGGTGTCTCTCGGCCTGATCGGCGGCGGGCTCGCCCTGATCGGTCGCTCGCCCAAGGCGTTCGTGCTCGCCCGCTACTACGACATCAAGGGCACAACCGTCCCCATCAAGGCGGTGACAGCCACGATCATCCCGCCCGACGCCTCGGCCGGTGGCACCAAGCCCGAAGCCATGGTCGACGCCACCGCCGAGGCGTGGCAGATGGCGTGGAGCGCCAACACCCAGGGCAGCGCGTGTGGAGCGACGCCGGCGACGCCGGTGATCCAGCTCGAGTTTGCCCGTACGCGGATACGACAGATCGATCTGCGTGCCGGGTTGCTGGCCAACAACCCGAACCGATTGATGCAGTTCCGGCCGCAGAACATCTGGATCGCCTATGGCGACCAATGTGTTCCATTCACCCTCGA
Organism: Propionibacteriales bacterium; assembly: GCA_038257965.1. Classification (GTDB taxonomy): domain Bacteria; phylum Actinomycetota; class Actinomycetes; order Propionibacteriales; family Propionibacteriaceae; genus Microlunatus. The sequence continues at coordinate 10,600 of JBBSQJ010000055.1, read as the reverse complement.
AGACGTGGAACGCCAACCGGTCGCGCTCGATACCTTGGTCCCGGTCGACTCCATCCGGATCGGGGTGCAGAGCGCCATCGCTCCGGCCCAGCCGGCGGGAGCCCAGGACGTCCTGAGTTTCACCGAGATCACGCTGTTGGCGCGACCGCCGGTCCGTTGATCAGGGATCGAGCTGGGTGACCAGGCAACCGGTGGCGGCCGCCTTGACCGCCGGACAGGCCGCCAGTGCGGCTTGTGAGGTGTCGAACGGTCCTGCGTACAAGATCCAGCTCTCGTTCTTGATCGGGATAATCGCCTTCGGGTAAGCGCTGCTCAGCACCAGGCCGGAGTTCGGTTGCTGCGAGCGCAACGTGCTCAGCCGCTTCTGCTGGTCGACCACGGTGCCGCTGACCGTCCAGAAGTCGACGGCGAAGAACTTCCCCTTGAAGGAAGGATCCGCCGTCGTGTCGGAACCGCCACCGGAGGTTCCGGTCGACGAACCGCCTCCGCTCGACTGACTCGGCTGGCCACCGCCGGTGTCAGTGCCGCCTCCGGTGCCGCCTCCCGTCCCGGTTCCCGTTCCGCTGCTCTCGCTGCTCCCGCTGCTCCCGCTGCTGGACGCCGTCACGCCCGGCGACGATCCGTCCGCGCCGGGTGAGGCTGACGTCGTCGGATTACCCGGCGACGGGCTGGTCGAGGGGGCGGGAAGGTCGACGCAGCCTGCATCGGAGAACGGGCCGGGCAGCTTGCCTCGGACAGCCTGCACCTTGAAGCAGGCCTTGGCCCCCGGCGTCAGACCGGTGATGTCCTTCGCACTGTCCGTAGCGGGAACGGACTGCGAGTTCGACTGCTTTCCGCTGTCGTCGCGGACCACGGTGTAGGACTGGATGTTCTGCACCGGATCCCAGGCGATGCGGGCCGTCTCGGAGTCGACGGCGGTGACGGCGATGTTCTTGGGCTGGTCCGGTGGACCGAGCTCTTGGAACGTGGCTTGGGCCGGGGCCGGCCGGGTGAGTGCCCAGGCCACCCCGCCGCCGACCGCGATCAGCGCCAGCGCGACGACCATCACCGTTCCCCGGCTGATGATCGGCTTCTGGTTGAGGGCGCCGTCGACGCTCGGCCGGTCGGGTGTTCCGTACGACAACGTCGGGGTTTGCTGCGGCGGTGCGCCCTCCGGCTCGCCGACGACGGTGAACGGCAGCCGCACCGGTGTGCCGCGCAGGAAGGGCTTCTTCGTGCGCACCCAGACCCGCGCTGAAACGGTTCCACCCAACGGGAGATCGACCATCTCGGGTCTGATCATGAAGCCGACGGCTTCGTCCGGATTGGTCGCGGTGAGCTTGAGCTTTGCCGGCGAGTTTCCCCAGTTGCTGAACTGGACCACGTGTCGGCCGCGCCACCGTCCCGACGAGTTCACCGGAATGAGCTTGGCCTGCAGGCCGAACACCTTGCCGATCTCGAGGTCACCTTCGGCGACGGCGCTGGCATCGTCGTCCTCGGTCGAACGAACCCGGATACCGAAGGGCCAGGTGCCGCCCGGCGCTCCGGTCCCGCCCGGTGGGCTGAACACCACGACGGCAGCGGCGTCCTGCTGGGGATAGACCGAGATCTCGGGGGGCAACGCCTCCCCCCAGGCCGCGACACCGTCGCCGATCACCTCGATCCGGTAGCCCTCGACGATCGTGCCGGGATTGGTGATCTTGATCCCGACCGACACCTGTCCGCCGGGCTCGACCGAGATCCGGTCGGTGTCCAGCGAGACGACGGGATCGGTCACGCGGTCAGCATAGATCCGCGCCGCCCACCCGGGCAGGCTGATTTCGGCTCCCGGTGACCCACCTGTCGAACACCACGCTGGGTCTGCTCCGCTGGGTCGGCGAGCAGATCCGCCCTTCGACAGGCTCAGGGCCCGAACCTCGACAGGCTCAGGGCCCGAACCTCGACAGGCTCAGGGCCCGAACCTCGACAGGCTCAGGGCCCGTGATCGGAGCCCACGACGCCGGATCGTGGTCAGGAACAGCGCGAGCGGGTCAGCCCTGGCCGTTCGACGCGAGGAAGGGATGTGCGCTGAGCCTGTCAGCGCGGACACCGTCGATAGCTGGCAACTGCCCGATCGGGCACCCGGTGCTGCCCTGGAATCGGGACGCTCGCCGCTGCTGTCCAAGCCCGATCCCGTGCACACTGCTGTGGTGATCCACGAGGTGGACTCGGCTTTGCGGACGTTGATCGAACGCGAGGCCGACGGCACGCGCGATGTCGAGATCGTCTTCGACGCACCGACCCGGGAGTGGGCCGGTCGCCGAAACTCGCCCACGATCGATGTCTATCTCTACGACATCCGCGAGGACCTGCGCCGCCGGGAACGCGGGATGCACAACGTGTACGAGGACAACGTCATCGTCTCCAGGCACCTGCCACCCCGGCATTTCAAGTTGTCGTACCTGGTCACCGCATGGACCCAGCGACCCGAGGACGAGCACCGGTTGTTGTCCTCGCTGCTGTCCTGTTTCCTGCGCTACGACGCGCTGCCCGGAGATGTCCTCAGCGGTCCGCTGACCGGGCTCGGTCTGCCGATCCCGATCACGATCGCGCTGCCGCCACCGGAGGACAGGGCGTTCGCCGACGTCTGGTCGGCGCTCGGCGGGGAGCTCAAGCCCTCGATCGATCTCGTCGTGATCACACCACTGGACACCGGTCAGCAGTTCCACACCGGGAAGCCGGTCGATCGTCCGCCGCGGGTCAGTCTGGGTGGCTCCAACGGCTGGCCGACCAGGGAGACCAAGAGCCGAGATGGCGTCGAGGTCTGGCCCGTCGGTACCGACGGGCCGACCCCGACGGGTTCCGGCGGCCTGACGGTCCGGCCGGGTGAACCGGCCGGCGGATCCGGCGGCGGCGCTGACGACGAGTCAGGAACCGAGGGTCGTGGCGCCAAGCCGACGACGGGCACTGCGGCCGGAACAGCCACGAGATCCACCACCAGGAGAGGGCGAGGCTCGCGGGCCACCGCCGGCTCGGCTCCCTCCGGCGATGACCCGGACGCGTCGGCATCGTCCGGCGACGACCCAGCTCGCTCATCGTCGTCCGCCAGCTGGCAGGCGGCCACCGGCTGGGCGGACGCGATGGCTCCGCTCGGTTCCGATACCTCCACCGGGCCGGTGCCCGGACGCGCCGCGGGACGCAGCGGCAGCGGCGGCAGCAGCGTCGCCACGCCGAGGTCCCCGGGAGCCGACGAAGTCACCGGCGCAACCGGATCCGCCGACACCGGCAGCGCCAAGGGACGACCGGGTCCACGGGTGGCCATGACCCGGGTCCGCGCCGCCAAGAAACGTCCATGACGACGCCTGACCTTGCCTACCTGCTGGGACGGGCCCAGCTGGTGGAAACCCGAGTGCGCGAGCTGGTCGCCCAGCGCCGGGCAGGCGATCCCACGCCGGACGATCCGTTTCGCGGTTTGTACGTCAGTGAAGAGACCGTCGAGCAACTGCTCTCGACCGAGGCACCGGCGGTATCGGCCCTGCACACCGGGGCGCGGACCGCCCTCGAGTCCGATGCCGACGCCGCCGAGTCGAGCGGCAGCGGGCTACGCCTGCGTCGGCTCGCGAGAACCGCCGGGCTGAGCGCACTGGACGTCGAGGTGTTGATGATCGCGTTGCTGCCGGATCTGGACAGCCGCTTCGAGCGGCTCTACGGCTATCTCAACGACGACGTCACCCGCCGGCGCGCTTCAGTCGGGCTGGCTCTGCAACTGGCCGGTGAGTCTGCCATGACCGCCGGTGCGCGATCCCGCCTGGAGACCAGCCGTCCGCTGATCCGACACGGTTTGATCTTGGTCGAGGACTCTGAAAGGCCGTTCCTGAGCCGGGGGCTGAGAGTGCCCGATCGGGTCGGGTCGCATCTGCTGGGCGACGATGCACCGGCAGCCGGACTCGCGGCCCTGATCGACGACGTTGCGCCCTATCCGGCGCCGGTGGCCGACCAGCTGGGCCGGGCGCTGTCTTCTGGCGTACGGCTCGTGCACTTGCGCGAACGGGTCATCGGCACCGGCTCGGCGGTCGGCGTGGCCGCCCTCGAGGCGGCGGGCATGGCCGCACTGACCCTCGACCTGGTCCGCCTCGCCGGAACCGCACCCAACGAAGCCACAGCGCTGGCCGATCTGGCCATCCGTGAGGCGATGCTGCTCGGCGCCGGGGTAGTGGCCGGACCCGTCGAGCTGCTCGCCGAAACCGGCGCCGAACCGTTGCTCCGACTGACCGGCGCGGACGTACCGGTGCTCTTGGTCGGCTCGACCACCTGGGACCCGCAGTGGTCGACCGAGAGCCCACTGCTCGCCGACGCACCGGTGCTCGGCGGACGGGAGCGGCTGGCTCTGTGGGAGCGAGAGCTTGGAACGCACGACCCCGCACTCGATCCGGCATCACTCGCGGTCCATCTCGCGCTCGGTCCCGGCCAGGTGCGCAAGGCCGTGCGCGCGGCGGAGGCATCTGCCCGGATGAGCGGCGGGCCGGTGTCGGCCGACGACCTGCGCCGTGGCGTCCGCGCCCAGAACGCCGCCGGACTGGAACGGCTGGCCCGACGGATCGAGCCGGAGGTGACCTGGGACGATCTGGTGCTCGCTCCCACTGTGCTGCGCGGGCTGAAGGAGGTCGCCGCGCGGGCCCGACATCGCGACACGGTGCTCACCGACTGGCGGATGAGACGAGGCGGTGGTCGTGGGCACGGAGTGACCGCGCTGTTCGCGGGTGATTCCGGCACGGGCAAGACGATGTCGGCCGAGGTGATCGCCTCCGATCTCGGGCTCGACCTGTACACGGTCAACCTCGCGACGGTGGTCGACAAGTACATCGGGGAGACCGAGAAGAACTTGGAACGGATCTTCGCCGAGGCGGGCGGCGTCAACGCGGTGCTGTTCTTCGACGAGGCGGATGCCATCTTCGGCAAGCGCAGCGACGTGCGGGACGCCCACGACCGGTACGCCAACATCGAGAGCGCCTATCTGCTGCAGCGGCTCGAGACCTTCGACGGTCTGGCGGTGCTCGCCACCAACCTGCGCGCCAACATCGACGACGCGTTCACCCGGCGGCTCGACGCGATCATCGACTTCCCCGAACCAACCGAGGAGCTGCGTAGCTCCCTGTGGCGGCGCTGTCTCGCGCCGCCCCTGCCGATCGAGGACGACATCGACTACGACTTCTTGGCTTCCTCCTTCGAGTTCGCCGGCGGCAACATCCGCTCGGCATCGACCACGGCTGCCTACCTCGCGGCGGCCCAGGGCGTCGCCGTCGGGATGCCCCAACTGGTCGCCGCCGTCGAGCAGGAGTACCGCAAGCTCGGTCGGCTGGTGCTCGAGCGCGAGTTCGGGCGTTACTACTCGACCATCGCCTGAGCCGGTCGGCTCTGCTCGGGCCGGTTGCGACTTCGCGCATCCATGGGTCACTCTGCGCATCGGCGCCGATGCGCGCAGTGACCCGTCGATATGCGAAGAGGAGGGCGAGCCGATCGACGCCTGCCCGGATGCCCTTTCGGGCAGGCCGGGTTGCTCCTCCGGCCCCACTCGTGGCCCTGTTGCAGGCCGTGATCTCGTGCGACAGTGGAGGCGACGCAGCACTAGCGGAGGTCGAGTCATGCACGAGCACCAGTACGAGGAGCGCGGCGAGTCGCTCCGGCCCAAGGCATCGCGGATCGAGGAGGAGTCCGGAGCTCTCGCCGGTCCGGCGGCCGCCGCCGGAAGAACCGATGCGCTCGGCGCCGACGACATCCTGGGCCTGCAGCGCAGCGTCGGCAATGCCGGCGTCACCTCGCTGCTGGAGGAGGAGCGCTCGCCGGTCCACGACGTGATCAGCTCAGGCGGTCGCCCGCTCGAGCCCGACGTACGCACCGATATGGAAGCCCGGATGGGCCACGACTTCAGCGACGTACGCGTGCATGACGACTCCTCCGCCGCCTCGTCGGCGCAGGCGGTCAACGCACACGCGTACACGGTCGGTTCGAACATCGTCTTCCAGCGCGACCAGTACGATCCGTCCTCCACGGCGGGCAAGACAACCCTGGCGCACGAACTGACCCATGTGGTCCAGCAGCGCAGCGGGCCGGTCGACGGTACGACGGCGCCCGGCGGCATCAAGGTCAGCGACCCGTCGGACCGGTTCGAGCGGGAAGCCTCGGCCAACGCCGACCAGGTGATGTCCTCCCCCACGCCGGTCCAGACCCTCAGCAGCACCGCGCCAGCGGTGCAGCGCGAAGCCGAGGAGGAGGAAGAGGTGCAGGGTCTCTTCGTCCAGCGACGCGGCGGCGATGAGCATGATCACGAGGAGCCCGTTCAGGGCCTGTTCGTGCAGCGCGAGGGCGAAGCGCCCGAGGAGGAAGAGGAGCCGGTCCAGGGACTCTTCGTCCAGCGCGAAGGCGAGGAAGAGGAAGAGGAGATGCCTGCCTGAGCGAGTGACCGCGGCCGGTTGGTCAGGCCGACACCACAGCCGGCGGGGACGCCACGAGTGGATCTCGTCCCCTCAGGATCGCATCGACCTCGGTCTTGGTCGCATCGAGGACCGACTTGATCTTGGGGCGGTTCGATGGCGCGATCAGGCAGCAGTGCTTCGGGTCGGGATCGTGTCCACGCAACTCAGTGTGACCGGACGTCAGCACCAACTGCGACCAATTCACGTCGACAAGAGGGAAGGCCGTCCCCTAGGTTCGAGACCGTGACGACCATGGTCGTCTCGGGGGAAAGGCGCGCGTCCGATGGGGCGCGCCCGCGAACGGCTCACCGGACCCTCACCGGTCTCGTGGTCGTCGCGTTGGCCGCGATCGCTCTCGTGCTTCCGCCGCTGGGCTCGGAACCAGCCGTCGCCGCGACGCCCGCGGTGACCATCTCCATCGACCAGAGCTCATCGAACAGCCGGATCAACGCGCCGGTAACCTTCACCGCCACGGTGTCGTTCCGGGACAACGGGGCCGAGGATCCAAACATCGACTGGTACGTCGAGTTCACCGGCACCGGCGACGGCGGTTGGAGCAGCGGACCACTGCCGACCGACGACGGTATCGCGACGTTCAGCCGGTCGAGCCCGATCGAGCAGACCGAGACGATAACGGCCACGTTGGTGGATCCAGCCTGCGCCCAACCCGCGACAGGCAGCGTTGTTCATCAGTGGTGGCGGCCGGAGATCGACTTCAGCGTCAACGACGGTCGCGCCGTGGTCGGAACATCCCAACTCCTGACGATCACCGTGCACCACGGGATCCAGGCGATCACGGGCACCACGCTCGATGTCGAGGTCCGCGACTTTCTCGACGGTGAGGTGATCTCGTCCCTCGACGACGCCGGACCCGACTCGGCCGGCGACGTCGAGGTCACGCTGTCGAGCCTCAAGGAACGAATCGTCCAGGTAAGTGTCGACGAGAACGTCGCGGCCGGTGCCGCGCACGGCAGTACCACGGTCGTGTGGCGCACCGACGTGACCTTCCCAAACGCGCTTACCGTCAGCACCGACGTGTCGGACGTCCGGGCCGGAAACATCGTCACCTCCACCGGAACACTGACCCCGTTCGGAGCCGGCGGCGCGAACGAACCGCTGGAGTTCTACGACATCGGGACGAGTCTCTGGCTCAGTGTTCCCGTGACTGCCACCACCGAGAACGGCGTGACGCGCGGCGTAGGCTCCATCGACGCGACCGCGGTGACTACCGGATTCGCTGTGGTGCTGTTCAAGTCACCCAACACCGGCATGGTCGCGCAGACCTTGGAGAAATGGGCGCCTCGACTCGACGTCTCGGCTCCGGACGCGCAGTCGTTTGGAGGAACGGGCTACGCCCCGACAGTCACCCTCACCCACAACGGCACACCGGTCGCCGACGCGCGCCTCACGTTGACCGCAACAGGCGGAGGACCGGCGATCAGCGCCCCGGCCACCACCGGACCGGACGGGCGCGCGACCTTCCCCGCGTGGAGCCGATCGGCCGGAGTCATCGACACGATCGACATCGTCGAAAACGCCGAGGCTGCCGCGTTTCCCGCCAGTGTCCACACGTCGCACGGCTGGGTGGCGGCCCCCGCCTCGTCGGTCGCTGTCGACCTGAAGCAGACAACCGGCAACGGCCGGGTGGGATCCGGCGTCGGCCTGACCGCAACGGTGACCGTCGGTGAGGGCATCGCGCTCGAAGGATGGGACGTCAGCTTCGAGGGCAACGGCCTCGCGGACCAGAAGGACACCACCAACGCCGACGGCAAGGCCGTGGTCAAGGCCTCGAGTGACCTCGTGCTGACCTCGGACATCGTCGCGCGGGTGGCCATCACCGGCTGCGGGACGATCACCTCCAAACCCGTGTCCCACGAGTGGTGGCGGCCGGTGCTGGACCTCAAGCCGAAGAACATGGCGTCACCCGCTCGCCGAGCCGCCGACTTCAGCGCGACCCTGACGAGGATTGTCGACTCCGAGCATTCCGAACCCGTTCGCGGACAACTCATCTCGTTCACCATGCGCAGCCAGAGCTGCCCGCTGCCGGTGAGAATCGAACCGGGCACCACCGGCCTCGACGGGGTCGCGACGGTCCCGTTCTCGCGCGACGGACCCAGCATCGACAGCATCACTGCGGAGGAGGTGGGTGTCGTCGATCCGGCCTCCGACATCACCTCCCACACCTGGGGGTCTCCTGACCCGCCCCCGCTGACGATCACGCTCGCCCAGTCGAGCCCCGCCAGTCGGGCCGGGACCGGGGTGACGGTGACGGCCACCGTCCACGACCTCGACAGGCCGACCGGTCGGGCACCGTCGGGCGTACGGGTTACCCTGCTCGGCGCGGCCACGGACGGGCCCAACCCTGCCACCACGAACGGCCAGGGCGAGGCGCGATTCACCTTCACCGGCACTGGTATCGCGCCGACCACACTCAGCGCGTCGACTCCGTTCGGCTGCGGGATGGTGCTGTCTCGCCAGATCACCCACGAATGGTTCGTGCCGGAGCTGACCCTGACGCCGTCGAGCGGGACGAGTACGACGGGAGAGACCGCGACGGTGACGGCGCGCCTGACTCACAACGGCAATGGCGTGGCCAACCAGGCGATCGAACTGACCATCGACAACTCGGTACCGGGCGAGTCGACGGGGAAGCAGATCGGGCCGACCGGAGCGGACGGGAGGGTCGAGTTCACCTGGACTCGGCGACGGCCCGGCGTCGATGCGCTGACGGCGACGGAGACCATCGGCGTCCTGCCGCAGCAGCAGGCCGCCACCCGCACCTGGAAGGACGCCACGCCCCCACCGTCGACGCCCCCACCATCCACGCCCCCACCATCCCCGCCCCCACCATCGCCCCCCTCACCTGACACACCCAGCCCGGTGATCACGCCGAGCCCCGAGCCGCCGGAATCCGCATCCCCGAGTCCCACGTCCACTCCCAGCCCCACGCCCACGCCCACCGGGCTACCCTCCACCAGCATTCAGGTGAATGGCCCCGAGGTCGGTAGGCCGGGCGGAGACATCCAGATTGCCGGGACGGGTTGCCGACCGGGCCAGACGCTGACCGTCCTTCTGGGCGATACCGAACTGGGCACGACAAGGGCCGCGGCCGACGGGACGTTCTACCTGCGAGCGGTAGTACCGGACCTTCCGCTCGGCCGGTACGTGATCCACTCCAGTTGCGGAACGACCATCGGCGACCCCAACGTCGACATCACCGCACCCCAGGAGAACAAGGCGCTCGCCGGAATCGCGGCCGTCGGCGCAACCACCGCCTCGACATTCGTGTTCTTTCTCCTGGTCGCCAAAGGGATCATCTCCTTCCTGCCGCGGCGGCCCCACTGATCGCCACCGGCACCCCCTCTGTCGAGGACCAGTGAGCTCATGACACATCACACCATCGCCATGGAGCGGCAACGGCGGAAGGGATCTCCGACGTAATCGGCGTCCGGGAGCCCAAGGGCAAACAGGTCGTCGGTGCATCCCGCCCACTCCGCCATTACTCGCCGACCCAACCAGGCTGCCAACAGACCAATCCACCCGGCCGCCCACCGACGTTCCGCCGGTGCGGCTGAACCACCCCCGATGAACACCTCAACGTGACGAAGGAGTCGTACCCCATGTCCACAAAGTCTCATTGCCAGCGGCCCATCCACGGACCCGTCTCGCCTTCCCGGCGGGCCGGCTGCTGCGTCTCGATGGTCTGCCCTGGTCCGATGACACCGAACCGTTCAACCGATCCGTTCGATCAATCGAGGGCCGCCGGCTCCTCGGTCCTGTCCCTCCCGTCCACCGCTCCAGTCCACAGAAAGTCTCTCGATGACCACTGTCGTCCGGTTAGCGCAGCAGGGCGTGGGCGAGGGAGTCGACGACGAAGCGTTCCCACTGCTGGGTGTCCCAGCCTAGAGACGGCAGAGTCGCCGACGGCCACACGGTCCGCTGGTACGCGGGCCGCAGGTACGCCGACCGGATCCGAGCCGTCGGCGCGGAGTATCTGCCCATGAGCGACCACGACTACAGCATGGTCGGACTAGTAGCGTGTTGCGGCTAATGTTTGGGGTATAGGTGGCGGAGTTTGGTTCGGGCGTCGACGGTGGTGAACTGCCAATCGACCTGACGCTGATCTGCGTTGGTCTGGTGCTGCCAGGCGGTGAGTTCAGCGTTCAGCT
>JBBSQJ010000054.1:0-20747 GCA_038257965.1 Propionibacteriales bacterium | reverse complement strand
CTCCGCCGACCGATGAGAGCCTCACCATCACCGCCGTGCCCTACTTCGCCTGGGGCAACCGCGGACCGGGAGCCATGCGGGTCTGGTTGCCGACGGCATAACGCCACCCCGGTTCGTCGTCCTGGCCGTCTCAGCCGACGAAGTCGGCTCCGGTCGGGTTCTGCTCCGGCCGGGCGCTTTGTGATCGACGCATCCCGAACGCGCACGCCCACGCTGTGCCGTCGTCACCGTCTTCGGGGCCTGTCCCGCATCGCCGATCGGATAGCCCGATCGGGAGCAGACGTCGAAGACGGAGAGAACGGCACAGCGCGCAGCGTTCGTGTCGGAGCGAGTGGTGATCATGAAAGGACTCGCCCCAGCCAGAGCCGACCGCATGCATCGGCGCCGGCCGTACGATTCGGCTCGAAGCGGTCGTCGCATCGCTTCCCCTCGGCGTCGGACCCGGGAAACTCGTCGACGGATGTCCTCATGCCGCTACCTCATCGGGCAACGGATGCTTGCGCGGACGGCCACGTGGCCGCTTGCGTGCCACTACGGTGCCATGGACGAACAGCTGCCCGCCCCAGACACCCCACGGCTCGCCCCGCTCCAGGGCTCCCGCCAGGCACTCGGCCTGCAGCGGGCACTCCCGGCACAAGGCCTTGGCCGCCTCGACATCGGCCGGCGACTCGGCGAAGAACAGCTCCGGGTCGACCAGCCGGCACGGCAATCGATCCAGCACCCCTGCCGGATGTCGGCTTTCCAACGATGCGCTCGTCACGGTGCTACCTCCTGCAGATAGTGGTTCGGCCAACAGCAATGGAGATCCAGGCATCGGATTCCTCGGATTGAGATGGCCGGGAAACACGAAGGCCGTGAGTCCCGGTTGAGTGGGATTCACGGCCTCTGCAGGTCTTCGGCGGATTAGGCCGGCGGTCTACGTAGAGGTGGTGGTTCCACTCGGGTCTGGGTGTCGTCGGAGATGCTCGCGAAGCAGCGTCCGAGGACGGTGGTCGTGCCCTGCTGCCGTGCCACGTGGGACTTGTCGCACTCGACGACCGTGCGTGAACCGGCACCCGGGCATACTTCGCCCATCACGGCAGCCAGGACGGGCGCGATCGTGCGCGGCTTCAGTTCGCTGAGCCGGCTCGCAAGCGTGGGCGAGAGCGACGAGGCGGGGCGATGACGGTCGACCAGTCCCGCGCTCGCGGCGTCGGTCAGCGTTGACAGGTAGGTGACCATTTCGATCCCCTCCTCTCGGGTCTCGTCATGAGCACGGAGCAATCCGTGCTCGGGGTGATACCGGACAGACCGGATCAGCGCGCAACTCCCCGCCAAAAGGTCCGAAACAAGACTAGGGAGTATCGCTTATCCCTGCAACGCCTTTTTGGAAAGAATTTTCAACACGGCGTCGCCATACTTGTCGATCTTGATGGCGCCGATGCCGGGAACCCTGGAGAGTTCGGGATTGCTGGCCGGTACCGTCTCGGCCAGCGCAACGAGGGTGGCGTCGGTGAAGATGCAGTACGCCGGGAGGCTCTGCTCGGCAGCCTCCTGCTTTCGCCATTCCTTGAGCAGCGCCAGCGTGTCCTCGTCGTAGGTCGACGGGCAGTCAGTGTGCCGCCCCAACTTGCGTTCGACTCCACCGCTGAGCGGCCTGCCGCAGGATCGACAGTGGGCAGCGAGCGACGAGCGCCGTTGGCGAGGGCCGTCGCTCTCCGCGCCAGTGGTCAGCGAGGCGGGCAGTACACCCCCGAGGAAGCGGGATGGCCGACGACTCGAGCCGCCGCCGTTGCGAGTTGTCGACCACGAGATACGCAGCCGGCTGCGAGCCCGGGTGATTCCGACGTACAGCAGGCGCCGTTCCTCGGCGAGCTCGTCCGGGGCGGTGGCCAGCACGAACGGTACGGAACCTTCATGCATCCCACACAGTGCGACCGCATCCCATTCCAGACCCTTTGCGGAGTGCATCGTGCCCAGCGTGACGCCTTGCGCAGTCGGCACGTGCTGAGCCTCGGCCCGCCGATCGAGCTCGGCGGACACGGCGGCCAGATCGATCCGCGGCTGCGGGATCGGCGCGGCCGACCCCGCTGGATCGGGTCCGGCGGGATCGTATCCGGCCAGACCAGGTCCGGCCCGATCGAACAAAGTATCGACCGTGTCCTCGGCCTCGCGGACCAGGTCCTCGGCCACGCTGACCAAAGCGGCCAGTGACTCCCACCGCTCCCGGACCGCACCGGCGCTGTTCGGCGGCTGCGCGGTCCAGCCCAACGCACCGAGCACCGCCTTGACCTGGTCCACCACGTCCACGTCGGCGCCCGGGGCGTTCGTCCGGGCCTCGTTGCGCAAGGTGAGCAGAGCCTGTCTGACCTCGGGGCGTTCGTAGAACCGCTCACCACCCCGAACCAGATAGGGGATCTGCCGATCGGCCAGCGCCTGCTCCAGGGCCGGGGAGTTCGCATTGATCCGGAACAGCACCGCCATCTCGCGATACTCGACCCCGGACTGGGCGAGCCGGGCCAGCCAGTCGGCGATCTGGCCTGCCTCGGCCTGCTCGTCCGGTGCCGAGGCGAACTCGACCGCCGGACCAGCGGGTTGCTGTGCCTGGAGCCGCACCGCTGTCCCACTGCGCACGCCCGCGTCCATCACCTGGTTGGCGACCCCGACCACCTGCGGCGTCGAGCGGTAATCGCGGACCAGCCGGATCACGGTCGCATCTTTGTGTCGGCCGGCGAACCCGGTGAGATAGCCCGCCTGCGCCCCGGCGAAGGAATGAATGGTCTGGGCTGGATCGCCGACCACACAGATGTCGGACCGATCGCCGCGCCACAGGTCCAGCAGAGCCTGTTGCAGCGGGCTGACGTCTTGATACTCATCGACCACGAAGTGTCGATACGCCGTCCGGACCTGCTCGGCGACGTCGGGATGCTCCGAGATCAGAGCCGCAGCACAGAGCAGGATGTCCTCGAAGTCGATCCTCGTCCGCGATCGCTTGGTGGCTTCGTACGACTCGAAGACCCGCCCGACCGTTTCGGGATCCATCGACGACACGCTTCGCCGATGGTGCACCGCCAGCCGGGCATAGTCCTCCGGTGCCACGTTGCTGACCTTGGCCCAGCTGATCTCCGATACCAGGTCGCGCAGTCGCGGGGTGTCGACCTGCACCCGCAGCCGGTTCGCCGAGTCGGCGACCAGCGACATCTTGTTCTCCAGCACCCTCGGCAGTTCCGAGTCGTACGCCCTCGGCCAGAAATACTGGGCCTGGCGCAGCGCGGCGGAGTGGAAGGTGCGGGCCTGGACCCCGCTCACGCCGAGCTGCCGGAGACGGCCCCGCAGCTCTCCGGCGGCTCGCGTGGTGAAGGTGACGGCCAGCACCGACGTCGGCCGGTAGACCCCGGTCGCCACGCCGTACGCGATCCGGTGGGTGATCGCCCGGGTCTTCCCGGTGCCGGCACCGGCGATCACGGCGACCGGACCGCGCAGCGTCGATGCAACCTCACGCTGCTCGGGATCGAGCGCGGCGAGGATCTCATCGGACGAACGGAACACGGCAAACACCGTACGCGCCCCCACCGACAAGGTGTCGGCTCGCTCGGCCCTTCCGGCTCGTTCGCGCTCGGCGCCGAAATCCGCTGCTCGGTCGGCCCGACCGGGTCGACGGTGGCACTGCTCACAAAGCGGAATACATAGGTGGACTTTATGCGCTTGACTCAGTGTGACCGACTCCACCGACGTGACCATGTACACGACCAGCTGGTGCGGCTACTGCGTGCGCCTCAAGGGGCAGCTCCGCCGGGCCGCGATCGGCTTCCGCGAGGTCAACATCGAGCACGAGCCGGGAGCCGCGGAGATCGTCGAGCGGGCCAACGGCGGCAACCAGACCGTACCGACGCTCGTCTTCGCCGACGGCAGCGCGCTCACCAACCCGTCCGCGGTGCAGGTGCGCCGCCGACTGGAGGAACTGGCGGCCGCCTGATCCTCACCGGCGAGGGACTCCCCAGCGAAGAAAGTGGGCTCCTGCGACAGCGACACGCCGACGATCGTTGTCACAAGAGCCCACTTTCCCTTTTGGGTGGGATTCGTGGTGAAACCGGGCGCCGAGAGTGTCCGAGGGTGCGCCTAGGGTGTGCCCACGATGACCCTCCACCTCCATCGCAGCGAACGGGCCGACGCGCTCGCCGGCGGTCTCGCCGAGCTGCTGAGTCACCCGCTGGACGACCCGTTCGCCCGAGAGGTGATAGCGGTGCCGACGCGTGGCGTCGAGCGCTGGTTGGCGCAGAGTCTTGCGAGCCGGCTGGGCGCCGACGGCAGTCGCACCGACGGCGTCTGCGCCGGCGTTGAGTTTCCCTCCCCCGCACGGCTGATGAGCTATGCCCTGTCCGGTGTGTTGGAAGTCGACTGGCGCGACGACCCGTGGCGATCGGACCGACTCACCTGGCCGGTGCTGGCCGAGGTCGAGGCCGCGCGCGACCAGCAGTGGGCCGCCGTGCTCTGGTCTTTTGTCGTCGGCCGTCCCGGGAACCGGGCAAACCGGCCGGGTCGTCGGTGGTCGACTGCGGCACACGTCGCCGAGCTGTACCAGCGGTACGCGGTGCATCGGCCGAAGATGATCCAGTGCTGGTTCGAGGGGCACGACGTCGGACCGGACGGCCAAGGGCTCGGTCCCGGCTTCGCCTGGCAGGCCGAGCTCTGGCGGCGGGTCCGTGCCAGGGTCGATACGCCGAGTCCGGCGGAACGACTTCCGCGAGCGTGTCGAGATCTCCTCGAGCGGCCCGATTCCAGTGACCTGCCGGACCGACTTTCGGTGTTCGGGCCCACCCGGGTGGACCCCGATCAACTGCGGGTCCTCGGTGCGTTGGCGGCGCACCGGGAAGTCCATCTGTGGTTGACCCATCCGTCACCCCGGTTGTGGTCGCAGCTCGCCCGGTCGCTGGAGGACGCACGAGGGTCGGGCAGTCCTGGCGTCGGGCCGCGGCGCGACGACTGGACCGGCACGATTCCACAGCACCGCCTGCTTGCCTATCTCGGCCGCGACATCCGAGAGCTCCAGCTCCAGCTCGCCACCGGCCCGGTGCCGATCGAGGACGAGGCGCGACCCGGCTTGTCCGGCCCGCCCCGGCGAACGTCGCGGACGACCCTGCTGGCCCGACTGCAGGGCGACCTCAGCACCGACCGGTCGGCCGGTCACGCTTTCCCAGCCGTCCCCGGCGACGAACGGCCGATCCTGGACAGCGCCGATACCTCGGTCCAACTCCATGTCTGTCACGGCCCCGACCGGCAGGTCGAGGTGCTTCGGGAGGTGCTGCTCGGGCTGCTGGACGACGATCCGACCCTCGAACCGCGAGACGTCATCGTGCTCTGCCCCGACATCGAGACGTTCGCGCCGCTGATCGCCGCGACCTTCGGGCTCGACACCGGTTCGCACGAGCACGCCGGTGCGGTGGAGATTCCCGGCTTGTCGGTCGATCACCCAGGCCACCGGCTGCGGGTCAGGCTGGCCGACCGGGCGCTGCGTCAGGTCAACCCCCTTCTGTCGGTGCTCGATCGATTGCTGGATCTGGCCGATTCCAGGCTTCCGGCGTCGGCGATGCTCGATCTCGCCTCGACGCCACCGATTGCCAGACGGTTCGGTTTCTCCGACGACGACGTGCAACGGATGGCCGAGCTGATCACGGCGTCCGGCGTTCGTTGGGGCCTCGATGCCGAGCAGCGGGGCCGTTTCGGCCTCGGGTCGTTCGCTCAGAACACCTGGGCGGCCGGCCTGGATCGGATGCTGCTCGGCGTCAGCATGGACTGCGAAGGCGAGTACTTCATCGGCACCGCCCTGCCCCTGGACGAGGTCGACTCCGGCGATGTCTATCTCGTCGGACGCATCGCCGAGCTCGTGGCCCGGGTGAGCGCGTTCGCCCGAAGAGTCGCCGACTCCGACCGCCATCCGCTGAGCTGGTGGATGAGCACCTGTCGCGAAGCACTGGAGTCACTGACGGCAGTCCCGTCCGCCGAGGCCTGGCAGAGTGCACACGCGTACGGCGAGCTGGCCCGCCTCACCGAGCAGAGCTCGATGACCGAGTCGGCATCCGGTCTCGAGTCGGACTCCGAGGGTCGGATCGGTTTGGCGCTGAGCGACGTACGTGCGCTGCTGGCCGACGCGTTCAAGGGCCGGGCGACCCGGGCCAACTTCCGGACCGGGACGCTGACGATGTGCACCATGCTGCCGATGCGTTCGGTTCCCCACCGCGTGATCTGCCTGCTCGGTGTCGACGATGCCACCTTCCCGCGGCATCGGCTCGCCGACGGTGACGACATCTTGGCCGCGGACCCATGGATCGGGGATCGCGATCCGCGCAGCGAGGATCGTCAGCTGCTGCTGGATGCGGTGATGGCCGCCGAGGAACGGCTGATCATGGTCTATTCCGGCATCGACGCGAGGACCGGTGCCACCAAGCCGGTGGCCGTGCCGATCGGTGAGCTGCTCGACGCGCTCGAGGAGACCGCGCGGGCGGCGGACGGCCGTCCGGTCCGCGACGTGATCAGCACCCGCCATACGCTCCAGCCGTTCGATCGGGGCAACTTCGTTTCCGTCGCCGCGGGTGCGGGGCGCCAACGCGGACCGTTCAGCTTCGACCGTCCGGCGCTGCTGGGCGCGGTGGCCGCCGCCGGGGCGCGCTGCGACGCCGTGGATCCGTTCGCCGTCGCCGGGCTGGCGCCGCTGGAGGCCGTGGAGGAGATGAGCCTGACCGAGCTGATCCGGTTCTACCAGCACCCGGCGAGGGCGTTCCTGCGGCTGAGGGCTCAGCTCTACCTCAGCGAGGAGGAGGAGGTCCCGGCCGAGCAGATCCCCATCGTCGCGGCAGGCCTCGATGCCTGGGCCATCGGCGACCGAATGCTGCGGCGTCATCTCGACGGCATACCGCTCCCCCAGCTGGAAGGTGCGGAGTGGCGCAGGGGCGACCTGCCGCCGCGTCAGCTCGGAACGCAGACGCTACGTCCGATCGCCGGCGAGGTGGCGTCGCTGGCGGCGACGGCGCAACGCTGTCTGGTCGGCGAACCGACTGCGCATGACGTGCAGATCAGCGTCAAGGGTCGGACGCTGACCGGCACCGTGGCGTCGGTGCACCGCGAGCGGATCGTGACCGTGGTCTATTCCCGACTTTCCGCCAAGCACCGGCTACAGGCCTGGATCCAGCTGCTGGCACTGACCGCAGCCAGACCGGATGTCGCATGGCAGGCCGTCACCATCGGCCGACGCGGACACACCGTGCTCGGGCCGGTGGGCGACACCTTCGCGCGCACGGTGCTCGACGATCTGATCACGGTCTACGACCTGGGTCGCAACGAGCCGTTGCCGTTCGCACCGAAGACGTCCGCGCAGTACGCGCGGATCAGGCTGGAGGACAAGTCAGTGGCTGCCTTGCACGGTGTCCTCGACCGCGAGTGGCGTGGCGACCGCACGTTCGCGGGCGAGCGGGACGCCGACTACGCGCACTTCCTCCCCGAGTCGACGACCGAACTGTTGGCGGTGCGGTCGCGGCAGGGCGACGTACGCCCTCCGCTCGGTGAACCGAGCCGGTTCGGCAGCATCGCCCGCCGGGTCTGGCAGCCGCTACTGTCGTGCGAGGAGTGGCGATGAGCAGCCTCGACGCGGTGAGCCGCGGCGAGACTGCGACGGCCATCGCGTCGCCCCCGCCGGTGACGCCGTTCCAGGTCTGCGGGCCGCTGCCCACCGGCACCACGGTGCTCGAGGCGAGTGCCGGCACCGGCAAGACCTGGACCATCGCCGCGCTCGCCGCCCGCTACATCGCCGAAGGTCACGCGACGCTGGACCAGCTGCTGCTGGTCACCTTCGGGCGGATGGCGACGTCGGAGCTTCGAGCGCGGGTACGCGAACGCCTAGTCTCGACCGAACGCGCACTGGCCGCGGCGACCGCCGGCATCCCCGGTCGACCAGAAGCTGACGACGTCGAGCGCCTGCTGGTCGAGCGGCCCGCCGTCGAGCGGGTCGCCATGCACCGGCGACTCCGACGCGCACTCGCCGACTTCGACGCGGCCACGATCGCCACGACACACGAGTTCTGCCTGCAGATGCTCGACGGACTCGGGGTGCTGGGCGATCGCGAGCCGGAGCGACGGATCGTGGAGCATCTCACCGAGCTCATCCACGAAGTGGCCGGCGACGTCTATCTGGCGCGCTACGCCGAGCGCCCGCCGCCCCTGACCTACCCCGAGGCCGTCGAGCTCGCGGAGAGGGTGATCGAGTCCGGGCACGCCCGTCTGGTCCCGGTGCGACCGCCAGCCGGTGACGACGATCCCATGCGCGAGGCGGCGGCTTACGAACGGACCGCGTATGCGGTCGCTGTGCGAGACGAGGTCGAACGGCGCAAGGGCGATCGGGGCCTGTTCAGCTACGACGACATGTTGACCCGACTCCGCGATGCCCTGGCCGACCCGGTGCACGGTGAGGCTGCCCGGGGTCGCCTACGGACGCGATTTCGCATCGTTCTCGTCGACGAGTTCCAAGACACCGACCCGGTCCAGTGGGACATTCTGCAGCGTGCCTTCCACCGGCACGCCACGATGATCTTGATCGGCGACCCCAAACAAGCGATCTACGCGTTTCGCGGAGCCGACGTGTTCAGCTACCTGAGCGCGGTGGACGCGGCCGACGTACGAGCGAGCCTGGACACGAACTGGCGCAGCGATGCGGCGCTCGTCGATGCCATCCAGAAGCTGATGGTGGGCACCGCCCTCGGCGACTCCCGGATCGTGGTGCGTGAAGTCCGCAGCGCACATCTGGAGCGCCGCTTGATCGGTGACTCGATCGGTGCTCCGCTGCGACTTCGGGTGGTGCCGCGGACAGACTCCGGTGAGCTGCGGCGCGTCGCCGACGTCCGCGACGACATCGAGGCCGACATCGTCTCCGCCGTCAGCGCACTGCTCGCCTCGGGTGCCCGCCTCCGACTCGATCCCACCGATCCGCCGGACGGACGACCGTTGGAGCCCTCCGACATCGCCGTGCTGGTCCGCAAGAACAGCCGCGGCGAAGCGATCCGGGACGCGCTGATCCGCAACGGGGTGCCGGCCGTCCTACTCAGTGCCACGTCGGTCTTCGCCTCGCCCGTGGCGGAGGAGTGGCTGAGTCTGTTGCGGACGCTCGACCGGCCGCGAGCCTCGCGGGTGCGCACGGCAGCCCTGACCTGTTTCATCGGCTGGAGCTTCGCCGAGTTGGCCGCGGCCGACGACGAGAAGCTCACCCGATTGACGTGGCAGGTCCGCTACTGGAGTCGGCTGCTGTCGCGGCGCGGTGTCGCGGCCCTGCTGGAGGCGGTGACCAGCGACACCCGCCTCGCCGAGCGCCTGCTCGGCCAGGTCGGCGGCGAGCGGACGTTGACCGACCTGCGACACCTGGGCCAGAACCTCCATGCCGCGATGCACAGCCGAGGGCTCGGCGTGTCCGCGCTCGTCGAGTGGTTGGGTGAGCAGATCGCGGACGCCCGGCGCCGCAGCAACGAGGGATCGCGACGTCTCGACACCGAGGCGCGCAGTGTCTCGGTGCTGACCGTGCACGCCAGCAAGGGCTTGCAGTTCCCGGTGGTGTATCTGCCGGAGCCGTGGGACACCTACGTGCCCGACGACGAGGGCCAGACTCTGCTCCTCCACGAGCACGGCGACGGAACACCGCAGGACTGCCTGCTCGACGTCGGCGGACTGACCGGTCCGCTGCGTCGAGACCGGCTGATCCGGGCCCGTAGCGAGGATGCGGGTGAGGATCTGCGGCTGCTGTACGTCGCACTGACCCGGGCGCAGTGCCAGGTCGTCGCCTGGTGGGCGCCTTCTCGCAACACCTGGGGGTCCGCGCTGCAGCGATTCTTGTACCGGAACCGGTCCGGAGATGCGCTGGACGGGTGCGGTGCCGAACCGGCGCCGACGTACGTGATCGACACCGACCCACTGCGGCTCACCCACCTCGGCGGCTCGATCACGCTGGAGCCGATCGAGCGGCACCCGCCGACGTCTTGGCACGCCGCCAACCCCGATGCGACCGGTCTCCAGGCCCGGACCTTCAACCGCGCGCTGGACACCGAGTGGCGCCGGACGTCTTACTCGGCGCTCACCGCGGCGGCGCACGGAGTCGTGGTCAGTCCACCGGCCGTCGGCAGTGAACCGGACGCGGTCGTCGAGGACGACGAGCTCGTCTCGACACCGCCTCCGGCCCGTCCGGTCGGGCTCGACCGGCCGGACGCACTCGATCGGGACTCGCCGATGGCCGAGCTGCCGACGGGTGCCGAGTTCGGCACGGCCGTCCACGCGGTCTTGGAGGCGGTCGATCCGGGCGCGACGGACCTGACCGCGGCCCTGCTGCCTGCTGCGGCCGAAGCGTTGTCCCGAAGCTCCTTCGACGGCGGTGGACTCGCCGCTGCACGGCTCGCCGAGGCGCTGCTGCCGACCTTGATCACCCCCCTCGGCCCGATCGCGGACGACCTCGCCCTGGCCGAGATCGGGGCACCGAACCGGCTCGCCGAGCTCGACTTCGAGCTGCCGCTGGCCGGTGGCGACCGGCCGGCAGCGGACGTCCGCCTCCGTGACATCGCTGACCTGCTGGGCACTCGGCTGGAACCGGAAGACCCGCTGGCCGACTATCCGGCGCGACTGGCCAACCCACTGCTGTCGGAGCAGACACTGCGAGGATTCCTGACCGGCAGCATCGACGCCGTGCTGCGCGTGCGCTCCGCGTCGGGTCCTCGGTACCTGATCGTGGACTACAAGACCAACTGGCTCGGTGAGTTCGACAACTCGCGGCTCACCTTGGGCGCCTATACGCCAGACCGTCTCGCCGAAGCCATGATGGCGGCCCACTATCCGCTGCAGGCGCTGCTTTACAGCGTCGCATTGCACCGGCTGCTGCGCTGGCGGCAACGTGACTACGACCCGGACCGCCACCTGGGGGGCATCGCCTATCTCTTCGTCCGGGGAATGGCCGGACCGGACACGCCGAGGATCGATGACGTGCCGTGCGGCGTGTTCGGCTGGCGGCCGCCCGCCGGACTGGTGGCGGCGCTGTCGGATCTCCTGGACCGCGGACCGCAGGCGGGGCCGCCGCGATGACCGCCGTGGACCGTGTCGCGGACCCCGTGGTCGGGTCTGTGGAGGAACGGCGCGTTGTCTACGTCCATCGGGCCGCCGGCCTGCTGCGTCAGTTCAACGAAGCGGGAGTCCTCGGACCGGCCGACGTGCACACCGCCGACCGCGTCGGTCACATCTGTGGTGAACGCGACGAGCAGGTGCGACTGGCTCTGGCGTTGACCGTCCGCGCCCTGCGCTTGGGATCGGTGTGCCTCGAACTCGCGCGAGCGCAACAGACGATGTTCGACGAGGCCGAGGAGTCGGTCGACACCAGTGCTCTGCCCTGGCCCGATCCCGTTGACTGGGAGCGGGCCTGCGCCGCATCGCCACTGGTGACGGTCGGGGCCTTAAGGCGTGGGGAGCGGCCGCTGCGATTGACCGGCGGTCGGCTCTACCTGGAGCGCTACTGGCTGCAGGAGGAATCGGTTCGGCGCCAGCTGCAGGCTCGTTGGACGCGACCCGCGCCGGTAGTGGACCGGCAGCGGATGCGCGTCGCTTCGGACCGGCTGTTCCGACGCGATGGCCTGGCCGAGGACGAGGTCGACCGGCAAAGACTTGCGGCGGCCGTGGCGATGCTCAGCTCGGTCAGCGTGATCGCCGGCGGGCCCGGAACGGGAAAGACGACAACCGTCGCAGCACTGTTGTCCCTGCTGGCCGACCAGCCGGGCCGCACGCCGCGGATCGCCCTGGCCGCGCCGACCGGCAAGGCTGCGGCTCGCTTGACCGAAGCCGTCGCCCAGGCGCGCGAACGACTCGAGCCCGCCGACCGCGCACTGGTCGGCGAACTGATCGCCCAGACCCTGCACCGCCTCCTCGGCTGGCTGCCCGGCAAGCGAGGCCGCTTCCGCCATGACGCCCGTAACCGCCTTCCCTACGACGTCATCGTCGTCGACGAGATGTCGATGGTCTCGTTGACCTTGATGGCCCGCCTGCTCGAGGCCGTGCGTCCGGAGGCCCGACTCGTCCTGGTCGGGGATCCCGATCAGCTCTCACCAGTGGAGGCCGGCGCCGTGCTGGCCGACATCGTCAAGGCCGACGGGGACCGGGAACCGGCGCTCGAGGCGTCGCTGGCCGAGCTCGGCTCCGACGTTCGCGATCAGGTGCCGGTGGTGCGCAGGGTCGTCACCTTGGATCACGTGTTCCGGTTCGGTCACGGTGGAGGCATCGACGCGCTGGCCAAGGCGATCCGCTCGGCAGACTCTGCTGAGGTGCTGGCCGTGTTGCGCTCCGGCAGCTCCGAGGTCCAGTTCAGCGAGGCTGATCCGGCCGACCCTGGGATGCCCCTCGACCAGCTGATGAGACAGGTGCGGACCGCGGGTCGACGCCGGATCGCCGCCGCCGCTGCGGGCGACATCGACGAGGCACTGGCCGCGATCGACCAGCACCGCTTGCTGTGTGCGCACCGCCGCGGGCCATACGGCGTGAGCCGGTGGAGCGGCGAGGCCGAGCGCTGGCTCGGCGTGGACTCGGTCTCAGCGCAGTCACGGGCCGGAGAGGGCGAGTGGTACCTCGGCCGACCGATCCTCGTGGTGGCCAACGACTACGATCTCGGTCTCTACAACGGCGACATCGGTGTCGTCGTGGCCACCCCGGCTGGACCGCGGGTGGCCTTCGCACGAGGGAGTGCCTACATCCTGGTCGCGCCCGTTCGACTCGATGCGGTGCAGACGGTGCATGCGATGACCGTGCATCGCGCGCAGGGCAGCCAGTTCGGCTGCGTCTCGTTCGTCATGCCGCCCGCCGACTCGCCGCTGCTGACCCGCGAACTGTTCTACACCGCAGTCACCCGGGCCAGTCGGCGCGTCCAAGTCCTCGGCACCGCCGATGCGGTCGCCCGCGCTGTCTCGCGACCAGCCAGCCGGGCGAGTGGTCTGGCCGAACGACTGTGATCCTCGGCGTTGGGCACACCGGACGAGTCGTCCAGGACTCGATCATCCAGGACTCGATCATCCCGAACATGGTCATCCAGAGGGGCCGACCGAGACTCACCGGATCCGTTGGGGTTCGAGCGGCAGTCGCCAACCCCCATCAAAACGCCGCGCCGACGTCACCAGTGTGAGGTCTTTCGTCGACAACGTGCTCAGGTTCACGGTGAGCGCGACGGCGTGGGTTGCCGTGGCGACGGCACATCCCGACGGGGTCGGGCAGGCGATGAGGTAGCTCCGCAGCCGGTCGACCGAGTCCGCCTCGAGCCGCGACCACGCCAGCACTAGATGACCCGGGTAGAGATCAGGGTGACGGATGGACAGCCACTGCGCCCCAGCGGCTCGGACCGCAGCCTCCAGGTCTTCCTGCTCGGCGTCCGACAGCACCGGCCTGAGGCTGGCCGCCGCCGGCCATGGGTGACCCGTGCCGTCGAGCGCAATGAAGATCTGATGCGTCTCGGCCCGTCCCGCGGCCCGCCGACGTTGGTCATAACCGAGCCGCAGGATCGTCGGCCACGATGGATCCGGGGCGGTTGGGAGGTCCGGCACGACAGCTGGATCCACGATGGCAATGGCGAGGGAGCTCACCGGTATCGCCCGGTTCGCGAATGTGTCCGAGGCGCGCAGTGCCATCCAGTGCTCGACCGCCGCGTCCAACCGGCCGTGCAGCGCGACAATCGTGTTGGCGTCGACCGGTGCTGCCACGCTGATCGCGCCCTCGAATCCCGATGAGCCGATCGTCAACCGGTCCACGCTGACCAGGTCAAGCTGCTGTGTCGAGAACGCCGCCCGGAGCGCCCGGAACTCGGCGCTCTCGCGCAGGCTCTCCTCGAACACACGCTTCAAGTGATCCTCCGACAGCGGCTTGACCTCGACCGCTGCATCGGGATCGTCGGTCACGGAATACGTCGCCCACGTCTCGGGAAAACCGATCGTGCCTGGCTGGATCTCGGCCTCGATGACGCTCAACCGCCCGGGATAGAGCCGGTCGGCCAGACGCTGCGCCCGGTCGGTGGCGCTCGACCCGCAGGCCGACAACACCATCAGCACCCCCACCAGGGCGGCGATGATCGCAGCCGGCGCGCGCGGACGTCCGCCGGACCGCGGGCACTCGCCGCCGGTCACGTGATCACGACCGCTCCGCTAGGGGCATCGTCGTAGCGTAAAGGCCGGGCGGGCCAGCACGGCACACGATGGGCAGCTCATGCCCCAGCAGTATCCGTTGCGATCCCGCTGCGACGCCTCGGAAGTCGATCGGGTGTAACGCTCGGATGGGTTCTCACGAAGAATGAGTGTGATGACCCAATCCGCCAGTGGACCGCCGGACATCGCGGTGATCGGCATTCACCCAGACGAGTTCGAGCGCTTCTATCGCGAGTATCTCGATATGGTGAGGGTGTACCTGGCTCGTCGGGTCGACGACCCCTTCGAGGTCGCTGACCTGACGGCGGACATCTTTCTGCGCGCAATTGCCGGGTGCGCGACCTACCGCAGTGACCTCGGCACGCCGAGGGCCTGGCTCATCGGCATCGCTCGCAACACCGTTAATGACTACCGACGCTCCATGGCGCGCCGCGCCTCGGCGGTGCGGAGGCTGAGCGCGCGGCGCCTGCTCGATGACGATTCCACCGAACGGATCCTGGAACGCATCGCCGCTCAATGCGCCGCCAGAACCGTGCTCGGCGCGATCGCCGAACTGCCTGACTCCCTTCGCCACGTGGTCGAACTCGTTGCCGTCGACGAGCTGTGTCTCGCCGACGCCGCCCGTGTGCTCGGCATCAGCACCGGCGCTGCCCGCGTCCGCTATCACCGAGCTCGACGCCGACTCCGAACAACCGTGCCCTTGCAGGCACAGGAGGTGACCTCATGAACCCGACACCACCGTTGGAGTTGGACGCTTTCGAGACGTCGCTGCTCACCGAGTTGAGATCCCACGTTGCCAGGACCGCCGCGACGAACCCCATGGCGTCGTCGGCAGCCGAAGGCCCGCGCCGCAGGACCTTGCGGCGACGCTGGTTCGTCGGGATTGCTGCCGCAGTGTCCACCGTCGTGGTGGCTGCGGTCCTACTGGTGCACGGTCTGTGGCCGACTCCGGCCTATGCGGTGACTGGACGCAGCAGCGGAGAGGTCACGGTGCGCGTGATGCGGCTGGAGGGTGCGGGGCAACTCGAGCGCGCGCTCGAGGAGCGTGGCGTGCCGGCCGATATCACGTACCTCCCGACGGGTAAGCGGTGCGCTCCCGGTCGGTACACCCCAGTTCCGGCATCCGGCCTTGTGATCGGCATCAGCGCGACAGAGTTCTTTATCACGATCCCGCCTGGCACCGTCGGCAAGGATGACACCTTCGTCATGTCGGCTGCGGTCGTGCCGATCGCCAACGGATTCACGGTGTCTGTGGACTTCGACATCGCCCATGGTCCAGTTCGACCCTGCCGCATCATCGATGCACCGTAACCGACCCGCCGCCCAACGGTCTCCGGCATGCCGTTTCGTTGTCGGTGGCCTTGGTCAAGATGGCTGCATGGGCATCGCACCGAACTTCACCATCGTCACCCTCGGCGTCGCCGACCTGGAGCGGAGCATCGCATTCTACGGCGCACTCGAGTGGGAGCAGCGCGGAGACGCATCAGCGGGTATCACCTGGTTCCGCACGTCCGGCACGTGGATCGGCCTCTTCGGTTACGCGGATCTGGCTGCGGACGTCGGTGTGACCGCTGAGCCGCCCGCGGTCTACCGCGGGATCACCTTGGCGCTCAACTTCAACGATGAGACGGAGGTCGATGCGGCGCTCGCCCAGGCCGTGCAAGCCGGTGCGCGACTGGTGAAGCAGGCTGAGCGCGCCGACTGGGGCGGCTATTCCGGATACTTTGCCGACCCGGACGGGCACCTGTGGGAGGCAGCATTCGCACCAGGATTCACGGTCGCCGATGATGGCACCATCGACATCAGAAACTGATGCGGGAGTCCCGGACCGTTTGGCGCAGGTTGGCCGATCAGGAGTAACGAGCGGGCATCCGAAGCAGCGGTGCCCGAGGTCACAAGGGCAGTTCGCCGTCGCGCCAAGCCTGGATCAGCCTCGACGCGATGGACGAACGCCCCGGGAGTCCGAGTTCATCGGCATCGAGCTTGCGGGTCAACTCGTCGCGGGTGTACCAGTCGGCGTAGGCGATCTCGTCGTTGTCGACGCAGATCGAGGACGTCTCGGCCCTGGCAGCGAACCCGACCATCAGCGATCGCGGGAACGGCCACGGTTGGCTGCCGAAATAGGCGATCTCGGAGATCGTGACGTCGACCTCCTCCGCGATCTCGCGATGGATGGTCTGCTCCAGCGACTCACCGACCTCGACGAAGCCGGCTAGCACCGAGACGCGGTTTCCCCAACCATTCTGGCTACCGAGCAGCAGCCGATCCTGCCCGTCGACGACCGCAACGATGACGGCCGGATCGGTCCGCGGAAAGTGATCGGTGTCGCAGACTTCGCAGTGACGCCCGAATCCGCCGTTGATCACCCGCGTCGGGCCACCGCAGCGTGCGCAAAGCGGCTCGTTACGGTGCCATTGGGTCAGAGCGCTCGCCGTCGCGGCGATGTCTCGTTCGTTGTCGCTCAGCTGAAAACCGACCTCACGCAGATCGTGCACCTCGCCCTCGGTCAACGCCTCGACCGCGAAGATCGCGACGCCGTCGAGCAGCCCGAGCAGCCGATGCCGCTGGTCATCGAACTCGACGAACGGCTTCGTCATCCGCAGCTTGCTGCCGCCTGCATTGGTGGTGAACCGGGACTCGGCGTCCAGCTTCAGCAGCTTTGCGTCCGCGGATCGCCACAACCCCGCCACCCAACTGACTGAGCGGCGATGATGGTCGACGCGATCCAGATCGCTGGCCAACGCCCAATGACTCACCAGGCCAGCCTAATCCGCCCCCCAGGGCGGGACACATTGCCCGACATCAGCGAAGCAGAATGCCCGACATCAGCGAAGCAGAATGCCCGACATCAGCGAAGCAGAATGCCCGACATCAGCGAAGCAGAATCAACTGCCCGTCAACAGCTTCTCCAGCTCCTCGCGACCGGGCAGCATCGCCGGTCGCACGATCTGGTCCTGCTTGACGTGGTAGAAGACGGCATCCACCTGCTCGATCGGCGTCCGCGTCACCTCCGACCAGGCGAGGCGGTAGATAGCGAGCTGGAGCGGGTCGGCCCCCCCGGTCCGGCCCGTTTTCCAGTCGACCACCTGATATCGGCAGGGCCCGTGGTCGGCGTTCTGTTCGGCACCGACGTCGTAGACGGCGTCGATCCTCCCCCGAACCAGTCGGCCACCGACGACGAGGCTGAACGGCGCCTCGACCGCGTACGGCACGCGGTGTCCGTAGGCACCGGACGCGAACGCCCGGCACAGATCTCGCAGGTCCTCGTCGGCCTCGGCGCCGGCGTCGACGCGATCGGGCAAGTCATCGGGGTCGATCAGCTGCTGCTGGCCGAGCCCGCCGACACCGAGCCGACCGGCGAACTGGCGTTCCACCCAGGCGTGGAACCGTGTGCCGAACCGAGCCGCCCGCGACGGTGGTCGCGGCATCGGCCGGGCCAGCTCCGCGGCGAAGCTCGCCGGGTCGGCCGCCAACCGCAGCACCGCGCTGGCAGACAGGTCGGTCGGCAGCATGACCTGTTGCCGACCGCCGCGGGCCGCTGTCAGCTCGGCCAGCAGGCGGTCCAGGTCGGCGTCCCAGCCCGCGGCCACCTCGGCGTCGTCCAGCAACAGTTCGTACGTCTCCGGTTCGGCCGCTCCGCCGCCATCGCGGCGCCGCAGGCGAGCGGCTTCCACCGTCGTGGCCGCCTCCTCCCGCCGCGCGGCTGCTTCCGGGTCGAGCGGCTCCGGCCAGCGGCGAGCACTCGCCTGCACCAGGAGCGGGTTGGTCGGGCCCGGCTCGGCGGCGACCGGCTCGAGTCGGTCCTGACCCTTCGCCGCGGTCATGATCGCCTCGAGATAGTCCGACGACCGCCGAGGATTGGCTAGGTCGGCGCGCCAGTAGTGTCCCGATCCCACCAGCAACCTCTTGGCCCGGGTGACCGCCACGTAGGCCAGCCGATCCTCGGCCAGCAACTGTTGCGCGCGCAACGCCGCCTTGTACGTTCCCATGGCGGCGTTCGTCGCGTCCGCGAGCTGGGGGATGGCATCGGCGTCGCCGCGTAGCTCGGCGGGTAGCACCGCCGGATTGGTCACCCAGTTGTCGGTCACCCGGTCGCTGGGGAATACACCGTGCATCAACGTCGGCAAGAAGACCACCGGCCATTCCAAGCCCTTGGCCCGGTGCACGGTGAGCAGTTTCACCGCCTCGCGATCCGACGGCACAGCCTGCTCCAGCCCGGCGCCCTGTTCGATCTCGGCCTTCAGATAGGACAACAGACCCGACAGTGAGGCGTCGCCGTCGACGTCGACGTAGTCGGCCACCGCGTCGAGGAAGGTGCCGAGCTGATCTCGCCGTCCACTGCGGACGAACTCCGGCGTGGCCATCACCTCGACATCGAGTCCGAGAGTCACGATAACGCGCCTGGTCAGGTCGAGCACCGGCTCGTCACTGTGCCGGCGCAGTTGGTCCAGCTCGGCGCCGATCTGACGGAACCGTCGCCGTGCCGATGGCGAGTAGTCCGCCTCCCCGGGGTCCTCGACCGCGTCCAGCAGGCAGACCAGGTCGGTCGGGTCGACGTCGGCCACCGCACCCTCCAGCGCCCCCACCACGTCCGAGCCCAGCAGATCCTGCCCGCTGAGCAGGTCCTCCGCCCGAGCACGAGACTCCGCCGGCGTCCTCGGCGCGTGAGCCAGCTCCCGGGCCCGAAGACCGAGCAGGGCGAGATCACGCACTCCGATTCGCCAGCGTGGTCCGGTGAGCAGCCGGATCAGGTCCGGGTTGGCGGTCACGTCGTCGACGAGCCGCAGCGTCGCCACCACATCGGCGATCTCGGGGAGCTGGAGCAGCCCGCCGAGCCCGACGATCTCGACCGGCACGTCACGGCTCGTCAGCTCGGCGTACAACGACCCGATATCGGCATTGCGACGGGTGAGGACGGCAATGTCGGCCCAACGATCGGCGGTCCCGTCGGCATGTGCCGACACCACTTGGTCACCGATCCAGCGCACCTCTTCAGGCCAGCTGAGGTGGAGTGAGGCACGGACCTCGCCCGGTCGCGTCGCCTCGGGAGCCCGGAGCAGACCGAGCCCTTCGGGGGCGTTCGACATGCCCTGAGCGTCGCCTACGCTGAGCCGCGCCGGTCCCGAGCCCCGCCCGTCCTCAGCGCGTCGAAGGACCGAAGGATCGAAAGGTCGGACCGAGCTCAGCAGGTTCGAGGTGTCAGCGCGCAGCGGGGCGCTGAGCGTGTTGGCGACGTCGAGGATGCGCTGCCCGCTCCGCCGGTTGACAGTGAGAGCGAATTGTCGGGCGCGCTCCCCGCGCCGGGTCCGAAAGTCGCCGGAGAAGGCGATGATGTTGCTGGCCGCGGCCCCCCGCCACCCGTAGATGGCTTGAAACGGGTCGCCGACCGCAGTCACCGGATGGCCCATTCCATCACTCGGGGTCTTGCCGGAGAAGAGCCCGCGAAGCAGCACCGCCTGGGCTGCGGAGGTGTCCTGGTATTCGTCGAGCAGCACGACCGAGAAGGTGTCGCGCAGCAGGGATGACACCTGGGGCACCTCCTGGGCCAACCTGGCCGCGATCGCCATCTGGTCGGCGAACTCCACGACACCCAGTCGTTGCTTGAGTCGTTGGTAGTCCCGCACGAGGCTGACCAGTTCGAGTCGCTCCTGCGCTGCGATCTCGGCTTTCTTGACGTCGGCGTACACGTTGCCGCGGTTGTTCAGCGGTGCGGACGCCAACGACACGAGATAGTCACGCGCGTGTGGGTCGAGCTCGTCGGGCTGGACGAGGTGCTGCTGCAGGTCGGCGTCGAGCTTGAGCACCCGCTCGGTGACGGTGGTCGGGCGGAGCCGGGAGATGAACTCGAAGGGTCCGGCTGCCGACGCCACCACCCGCGAGGCAAGCCGATACCGGGTCGCCCCGCTGATCATGGTCGGGTCGGCCTCGAAACCGAGCCGAAGGCCGTGCTCGGAGACGAGCCGACCGGCGAACGCGTCGTACGTCATCACCACCTGCTCGCCGCTGGAGTCGACTCCACGCCCGTCCACCACCCCGGCCGTGACCAGGGCGACCCGGATCTTCGCCGAGAGCTCGGCGGCCGCCTTCCGGGTGAAGGTCAGTCCGAGCACCTGCTCCGGTCGTACGACTCCGGTGCCGACCAGCCAGACCACCCGGGCAGCCATCACGGTGGTCTTGCCCGATCCCGCGCCCGCGATGATGACACCGGGCTCGAGCGGAGCGGTGATCGCCGCCAGTTGTTCGTCGGAGAAGTCGACGCCCAGTGCCGCACACAGGTCGGTCTGGTCGCGCAGCATCGCGCCGGCATGCACCGGCAGCAACGTTCGCCCGGTCACCAGCGGAGCCTCTCGGGAGTGAGGAGCGATTCTGGACGACACGCCTTTTCGTCGGCCGGAATCGTGACGAACGAGTGAGATGGTGCGGAGCCGGTGACCGCGGAGCGCGGAGCGCGACCATCAGACCCGGTCACCAGCGGAGCCTCTCGGGAGTGAGGAGCGATTCTGGACGACACGCCTTTTCGTCGGCCGGAATCGTGACGAACGAGTGAGATGGTGCGGAGCCGGTGACCGCGGAGCGCGG
>JBBSQJ010000053.1:0-20906 GCA_038257965.1 Propionibacteriales bacterium | reverse complement strand
GTCGAGATCTCGCGCCAACGCGGCGCGGACGTCGGCGATGATCGGGCCGGCGTCCAGCCCGGCAGGCAGGGAGACAGCCTCTCGCCACAACGCAAGTCGCTCGGCCGCGGCCGTGAGGTCGGCATCGGTGTAGGACCAGTCTTCGCGATAGTGGTGGCCGAGCAGCGCCAGCCGGATGACCATCGGGTCGACACCGGACGCCAAGAGCCGGGAGACGAAGACCAGGTTGCCCTTGGACTTCGACATCTTCTCCCCGTCGAGGCCGACCATCCCGGCGTGGACGTACGCCTTGGCGAAGTCGGCGTCGGCCGCCACCCGTCCGTGCGCAGCCGACATTTCGTGGTGGGGAAAGATCAAGTCGCTGCCTCCCCCTTGGACGTCGAAGTCCGGCCCCAGGGTGCGCAAGGCGATGGCGGTGCACTCGATGTGCCAGCCGGGACGGCCCCGTCCGAACGGCGACGGCCAGCTCGGCTCGCCGGGCCGCTCCATCCGCCACAGCAGGCTGTCCAGCGGCTGCTTCTTGCCCGGCCGATCCGGATCGCCGCCCCGTTCGCCGAACAGGGCAATGGCCTCCGCCTCGGGTAGGTGGGACACCGAGCCGAATGCCGGGTCTGCGGACTGTGGAAAGTACAGGTCCGGGTACTCGTGGTCGTCCACCGAATAGGTCGCCGAGCGCCGCTGCAGCTCGGTGATCAACTCGGTGACGATCGGGATCGTCTCCACTGCGCCCAGGTAGTCCCGAGGCGGCATCACGTTCAGCGCGGACATGTCCGCTCGGAACAGATCGATCTGGCTGTGCGCCAGCTCGCTCCAGTCGATACCGGTCGCGCTGGCCCGCTCCAGCAGAGGATCGTCGACGTCGGTGACGTTCTGCACGTAGTGCACATCCAGACCGGCATCCAGCCAGACCCGTTGCAGCAGGTCGAACGACACGTAGGTATTGGCGTGCCCGACATGCGTAGCGTCGTAGGGGGTGATCCCGCAGACGTACAACCGCGCAGTGCCGGAGACGGGGCCGGCGGGAACGAACGACTGTGTGGCGGTGTCGAAGATCTGCGGCCGAGGCGTCGAGCCCGCATTCTCGATTCGTGAGTACGGACGCGTCTGCCAGGCCTCCATGCCGTCCACCCTATCCGGACCCGACCCGGGTCCCATCCCCTCCGCCCCCGCCCGCGCCTCGCGCAAATTGTGCACGTGTGACATCTCCGCCCGGCGTGTCGATGCGACAGGTGCACAGTTTCCGGGGACGAGGTTTTCCGGGGACGAGGATCAGAACGGCGGCCATGGGACCGACGGCCATTCCCCGCGCGCCCGCGGCAGCGTGCCACGACGGAGCAGGACCTCGGCCCGGTGGATCAAGGCGTCGATCTCGTCGTCGGCGAGCAGGTCGATCAGCACCAGTGCCTCGTCCCGAGCCCGGGCTACGAGGGCGCGCTCACACTCGGTCAGCTCCGAGCCGGCCCAACCCCACAGCAACGTCCGCAGCTTGGACTCCACATGGAAGCAGATGCCGTGATCGACGCCGAACACCCGACCACGGCTGGACAGGATGTGGCCGCCCTTGCGATCGGCGTTGTTGGCCAGGCAGTCGAACACCGCCAGGCGGCGTAGCGCCGGATGGTCGGCATGGATGACCGAAACGGATCGCTCGTCGGCGTCGAATCCGTCGACACAGGAGAACCAGCCGGCGCGCGGCAACGAACGGGTCGGCACCAGGTCGACCAGCGACTCGTTGTCTTCCTCGGTGGTCTCCACCCAGATCTGCAGTGACCCGGTGCCGAACGGACCATCGGCCAGCACCGTCACCGGCACGACGTCGAAGCCGGCTGCCCGGGACAACTCATACGCCGCGACCTCTCGCAGGCCGAGCGTGTGGCGCGGAAAGTCCCACAACGGTCGCTCACCCCGAAACGGTTTGTAGACGCAGTCGACAGCGCCGTGGTCGGTGGTGAGCTTGGCCAAGAACGTGGCGTTCGAGGCCTGCACGAGCCGCCCGACGATCTCGACCTCGCCGTCGACCAGAGCAGTGGTCAATGCCGGATGATCGGGCTGCGGATCACGGACGGGCTGGGTCATCCGGTCTGCCGGCTCAAAACAGCGGGCGACGATAGCCGTTGGCGCGCGGGCAGATGTGCCCCTCCGGATCCAGCGGCTGCAGACAGAACGGGCAGGCCGGCCGACCCGCCTTGACCAGCGCTTGCGCCCGGGCGACGAAGTCACGCGCGTACGGGGCGGTGATCTTGACCACGAAGACCTCGTCGGCGTCGATGGCGGTCTCGGCCTCTTCGGCCGTGGCGGCGTCGTCCGGAGCCGCTTCAGCCGCCTCGTCCTCTCCGTCGACATTGGAAAACAGCTCGATCACGATCCGGTCGATCGTCGGGTCCCAGGCGATGGTCATCGTGCCGACCCGGAACTCCTCGGTGATCGGCGCGTCAAGGGGTCGAGTGTCGGTCGGCGTCTCGGTTGCCGGCGGAACGTCGGTCGGCGTCGCACTGCGGCGCACTTCGTCCAGCACCCGGTCGAGATGCTCAGCGAGCACCGAGACCTGCTGCTTCTCCAGCGCGACGCTGGTGATTCGGTTGCCTTCCCGAGCCTGCAGGAAGAACGCGCGCTCGCCAGGCTGACCGACGGTGCCGGCCACGAACCGGTCCGGTGAGTCGTAGCGGTGCACGAGGATCGCCATGCGGCCAGACTAACCCGGTGTCGCCGCAGCTTCGACGGCGTTCTCCGGCCGTGTTCAGGGGCGTGTTCACCCGCGTCGGCGTTCACCGCAGCTGATCGTCGGCACCGAGCCCGCCACCGACCGACGCCTCGGGACCGGATGCTCGGCGCCGCGCCCGCGCCTTCTTCGGCGGCGGAGCCAGCAGCTTGCCCAGATCGGCGTTGGTCGAATTGGTGGTGATGACGTAGGGCCGCGAGTCGGTGTACCGAACGATCGAGACCGACGCCGGGTCGACCAGGATGCGCTGGAAAGCGTCGAGGTGCATGCCGAGCGCGTCGGCCAGGACCGCCTTGATCACGTCCCCGTGGGACACCGCTGCCCAGACCGCCTGGGGCCCGTGCTCGGACGCGAGCCGGGCGTCCCAACTGCGGATGGCGGTCGTTGCCCGGGTCGCCATCTCGCTCATCGCCTCGCCGTTGGGGAAGCGTACGGCCGAAGGTTGGCTCTGTACGGTCGCCCACAGCTTCTCCTTGCCCAGTTCCGACAACTTCCGGCCGGTCCAGTCGCCGTAGCCGCACTCGTTCAGGGCCCGCTCGGTGTGCACGTCGAGCGGCGAGCCGTGGGCCGTCGCGACGGCGTTCGCGGTCTGCCGGCAGCGTCGCAACGGCGAGCTGACCAGTGCGGTCAGCGGCACCTCGGTCAACCGCAGACCCAGATCGGCGACCTGGCGGCGTCCGATCTCGTCGAGTTCGACGCCGGGCGATCGTCCCGCCAGGACACCGGCGGTGTTGGCGCCCGTACGTCCGTGGCGGATCAGGACGACGGTGGTCATGGGCTCGAGCGTATCGGCGACACGGAAGTAGCGGACGAGTTGCGCGGATGGCACAACAACCAACGCACCCGTCACGGGCACCACGCATCACTGAAGGGGCAGCTCGCGATAGCGGCCCCGGAGGTGGGTGAGCACGTCCGATGCCGCCGTGTCGACGTGCGCCTGCACCAGGTGACCCCGCATCGCTCGCAACCAGCCGAGGCGGGTCGAGGTGTCGGTGAGCTCGACACCGAGCCAGCCCACGGCGCCGACCAGAACCGGACCCCAGTCCGTCTCACGCCACTCGGCCAGCCGGAAGGGGCCGCCCGGAGCCGGGGCCAGCCCGGCGAAAGCCTCAGCAAGGCTGCGGTGCTCCCAGGACAACAGGCTGACCGCAACCACTCCGGCCTGCCCCGCGAGGTCGGCGAGATCGGAGTCCTCGTCGACCAGTCCGAGCACCTCGGGAGGATCGCCGTCGGCTACGAGCACTGACGACACCGTCCAGCCTGCCCGACTCGTGCCCCGTTGTGCACACCACAACGTGACCGGCTGCGCCATCCGGCCACGGAACCGACGCAACGGGTCACGCTCGGACTCCGGAGACAGGAATGGGTGCTGGCTGTGGATGCTCACGACTCCGAGTCTGCCGCGCGTGATCCTGGCGACACCACGGCATCCTTGGACACGATCGGCATACGCAGCGCCATCGTGCGGTCTATGGTTGGGGAGTTTGTGTCCGGCCGCAGGTATGGGAGTGATGGATGGGCTGGCTCGAGGCCTTGGTGCTGGGCATCGTGCAGGGACTGACCGAGTTCTTGCCGATCTCCTCCAGCGCTCACCAGTCGATCGTCGGCCAGTTCTTCGGTGGAAAGGATCCGGGCGCGGCGTTCACCGCAATCACCCAGCTCGGCACCGAGGCAGCGGTGATCATCTACTTCCGGCACGACATCGCACTGATCATCAAGAACTGGTTCCTCTCCCTGCTCGGCAAGATCCCGCGCGACGATCCCGAGGCCCGGATGGGCTGGCTGGTCATCATCGGATCCATTCCCATCATCGTGTTGGGCCTACTGTTCCAGGACCAGATCGAGACCGCGCTGCGCAATTTGTGGGTGACCGTGGCGATGCTGGCCGGGTTCGGTGTCGTCATCGGCATCGCCGACCGCACCGCCCGAAACCAGCGAACGTTGGAGAAGCTGACCTGGAAACACGGTGTCTTGTTCGGCCTGGCTCAGTCGCTCGCGCTCGTCCCCGGTGTGTCCCGCTCGGGGGCGACCATCGCGGCCGGTCTGTTCATGGGCTACCGGCGCGAGGCAGCGGCGAAGTACTCGTTCCTGCTGGCGATCCCGGCCGTGGTGGGTTCCGGTCTGTTCCAGCTACTGGACATCGGCACCGACCCGGTGCGACCGGCCTGGGGGCCGATCGCCCTGGCGACGGCGGTGGCGTTCGTGATCGGTTACGCGGTGATCGCCTGGCTACTGCGCTACGTCAGCACCCACAACTTCATGCCCTTCGTGATCTACCGTCTTGCCCTCGCCGTCGTGGTCGCCGTCTTGCTGCTGACCGGCGTGTTGGTGCCCCTGCCGCAGGCCTGAGCAGTCCGTCGCTTTTCGCACGGTCGGGCCCGGAAAATGGGTCCGCCGGGGCCACCGCGCGGTTCGAGTGTGCGAAAAGCGTCACTGTCATCCAAGCCCGGCCCGTTCGTATGCCTGCGCCACCGACGACACGACGCGCAACTTCTCCTCGACCGTATCGCCGTACGGTGCGATTGCGCAGGTGGTGACTCCGGACGCGGCCAGCACACCGAGACGTTCGGCGATCCGGTCGACCGGACCCAGCAGCGAGGTGGCGTCGATGAACTCGTACGGCACGGCTGCCATCGCATCCCGGTGTCGCCGAGCCAGGAAATGGTCCTGGACCTGCCCCGCTGCCTCCCCGTAGCCCATCCGCACCGCGAGAGCGTGGTAGAAGTTCTGCTCACGGCTGCCCATCCCCCCGACGTACAGCGCGGCATAGGGACGGACCGGATCGGCGCACCGGACGGGGTCGTCACCGACGACCACGGGGAGCGTGGCCACCACGTCGAAGGCGTCCATCCCCTGGCCTGCGCGCTCGCGTCCGACCCGGATCCGACCGAGCAGTTCCTCGGCATGCTCGGGCGAGTAGAAGATGGCCAGCCAGCCGTCGGCGATCTCCCCGGTGAGTTCGAGGTTCCTCGGCCCGACGGCCGCCAGGTAGATCGGGATGTCGGCCCGCAGCGGGGCAATGGTCAGCTTGAGCGCCTTGCCGGGGCCGTCGGGCAGGGGCAGCCGGTAATGGGTCCCCTCATACGAAACGGTCTTTCGGGCCAGCGCGGTCCGGACGATCTCGACGTACTCCCGGGTGCGGCCCAGCGGCTTGTCGAACCTGACACCGTGCCACCCCTCGGAGACCTGCGGCCCCGAGACGCCGAGACCGAGCCGGAACCTCCCGCGGCTCAGCAGATCGAGACTGGCTGCGGTCATCGCCGTCATGGCCGGCGTGCGCGCCGGGATCTGCATGACTGCCGAACCGACGTCGATCGTGCTCGTCTGTCCGGCCAGCCAAGCGAGGACGGTCGGGCTGTCCGAGCCGTACGCCTCCGCTGCCCACACCACGCCGAAGCCGAGGTGCTCGGCGTGACGGGTCAGGGCGAGTTGCCCCGCAGGATCGTCGGAGCCGACCAGGTAGCCGAGATTCAGGCCTAGACGCATGCGGTTCACCGTATCGGCCGGTACGGGCCGAGCAGCGACGTCCCGTTACTGTCGCCTGCATGGAAATCCGGCGGGTCGGTGCGAGTGGACTACAGGTCTCGCGCCTCGGCCTGGGCACGATGACCTGGGGCCGGGACACACCCGAGGCCGAGGCTCGGGCGCTGCTGGAGATGTTCTGCACCGCCGGTGGAACCTTGATCGACACGGCCGCCGCATACGGAGCCGGCGATGCGGAGCGGCTGATCGGCAAGCTCGTCCGCGAGGTGAGCCGGCGCGAGGACGTGGTGATCGCGACCAAGGCGGGATTCGTGATCCGCGACGGGAAGCGGATCGTCGACACGTCCAGGCGGGCGCTGCTGCGCGATCTCGAGAGCTCTTTGGGACGACTGGGCACCGACTACGTCGATCTGTGGCAGGTCCACGCCTGGGGCGATGCGCCGTTGGAGGA
Organism: Propionibacteriales bacterium; assembly: GCA_038257965.1. Taxonomy (GTDB): domain Bacteria; phylum Actinomycetota; class Actinomycetes; order Propionibacteriales; family Propionibacteriaceae; genus Microlunatus. Next base: position 14,253 of record JBBSQJ010000053.1, on the reverse strand, counting down.
GACCCTCAGCGCATTGGACTTCGCGGTGGAACGCGGCTGGGCGCGGTACGTCGGGATGTCCAACTTCGTGGGCTGGCAAACGGCGCAGGCGGCGACCTGGCAACGCGCCGTGCCGGGGCGAGCGCCGATGGTGAGCGCTCAGGTGGAGTACTCGCTGCTGGCCCGCCGGGCCGAGGTGGAGGTGCTTCCCGCGGCGAAGGCGTTCGGTCTGGGCGTGTTCCCCTGGTCCCCGCTCGCTCGGGGGGTGCTGACGGGGCAGTACCGCGGCGGTGTGCCACGTGGCTCGCGCGCCGCTTCCGGCCACTTCGCCTGGTTCGTGGAGCCCTATCTGGAGCAGCGATCCCGCGGCGTCGTCGAGGCCGTCGTTCGGGCCGCCGAGGGACTGGACATGTCGCCGTCCCAGGTCGGGCTGCTCTGGGTCCGCGACGCGCCGGGAGTCACTGCGCCGCTCCTCGGCGCCCGTACGGCAGGACAACTGGCGTCCGCGTTGGCCGCGGAGGAGCGGACCCTGCCAGCCGAGATCGCCTCGGCACTCGACGACGTCTCGGGCGGTCCCAACGTCGCCCGCGCTCAGTAGCCCGTTCCTGGAAGTCGGGTCTCAGCGCCCAGGCCCCGGGTGCTGAGCATGCTCCTCCACCGCCAGGTCCGCCTCGCCCAAGAGGCCGTCGGCGTCGAGTTCGAGGCGCCGGGTCAGATCGAGCCGGGCCAGGAAGGCGTCGTCGTGGCTCACCACCAGCAACGCACCACGGTACGTGCTCAGGGCATCGATCAGCTGCTCGACGCTGGTCAGGTCGAGGTTGTTGGTCGGCTCGTCGAGGATCAGCAACTGTGGTGGCGGGTCGGCCAGCAGGAGACGCGCAAGGGCCACGCGAAACCGCTCACCGCCGGACAGCGAGGACACGGGGCGTTCAACCGCGGCCCCACGGATCAGGAAGCGGGCCAGTCGAGACCGCACCTCGACCGAAGTCGCGCTCGGCGCACCGTCTCGCACGTTGTCCAGGACGGACCGGTTCTCGTCCAGACCGTCGAGGCGCTGCCGAAGGTAGCCCACCCGATCGGTGTGCAGGCGACCGCCGGCCACCGCGCGGTCGAGTGACGCTCGGCCGGTTCCCTTCGGCGGGTGCACCAACATCTCGAGCAGGCGTGTCTTGCCGACCCCGTTCGGACCGACGAGACCGATCCGTTCCGGGCCCTGGATCACCAAGGTCCGTCCGTCGGTCCCGGTCAGCTCGGCCACCCGTCGACCTGGCGCGAGAGCGGGATCGGGTAGGTCGAGAAGGATCCGGGTGTCGGCACGCACCCGATCCGCCGCCGCTTCCGCCCCACGCCGGGCTTGATCGAGCTTCTCCCCCATCTCGGTCCGTAACCGTCCCGCGGATACCTGGGCTGCATTGCGTCGACCGTGGGCGATGATCTTCGGAACCCGCTTCTCCCGCTCGGCTGTCCGAGCTGTCCGAGATCGCCGGGCGAGCTTGGTCTCCGCCTCGATCCGCTGCCTCTTCTCCACCTTCACCACGTGGTCGGCGGCACGTACGGCCTGACGGGCCGCCGCCTGCCCGGTCGCGACCTGTTCGACGTACGCGCTGTACGGGCCGCCGTAGGTGGTCAGCTTCCCGTCGTAGAGTTCCGCGATCGCATCCATCCGCTCCAGCAGTGCCAGGTCGTGGCTGACCACGACCAGCGTGCCTCGCCAGAACTGGACCAACTCGTAGAGTCGCTGCCGGGCGTCGCGATCGAGGTTGTTCGTGGGCTCGTCGAGAAGGGTGATGGGCGACTCGGTGAGCCGCAGTCCGGCGATGGCGACGAGTACGGTCTCACCACCCGACAGCCGAGCGACCGGACGATCGAGATCGTCAGCGGTCAGCCCGATGGCGGCGAGGAGCCGTTCTGAGCGTGACTCGATGTCCCAGTCCGAACCGATCACATCGAAGAGGTCAGGTTCGACATCACCGGCCTCGACGTCCCGGATCGCGTCCAGGACGGCGCGGACACCAAGCAGTTCGGCCACCGTCGCATCCGTGTTGAGCGTCAGGGTCTGCGGCAGGTAGGCGACCTCGCCGCTGACCGTCACGCTCCCGCTGCTCGGAGTCAGTCGACCGGCGATCAGCCGGAGCAGTGTCGACTTGCCCGAGCCGTTGACCCCGACCAGGCCGGTCCGGCGGTCACTGAACGCTGAGGTGAGGTGGGCGAGGGCCACGGAACCGTCCGGCCAGACGAGGCCGAGGTCGTTCAAGACTACAGAGGATGTGGATGCAGGCACGATTTCTCCCGGAGTGCAGAGGCGCAGACTCCGGGGAACGGAGTCAGCGCGCGGGCAGGGGCGCGAAACCGTGCAGCTTCAACGAAACCTCACTGGATCGGGGACGGACAAGACTCTGCCAGAGCCCAACGGTGTCGTGCCAGTGGATATTCCGGCGATGGATGCTCCCCCGCCGGCGCTTTCTGCTTCTACGACGCTCAGCATGATCATCTACGCGACTTGGTGGAGCACCTGTCGTCGACCGCCTTGTCCACAGATCTGCCTCGACCTGAAGCGCCATCCACAGATCGTCGTGAAGTTGAAAGGAACCTGTCCCGACTGCGGAGTGTCTAGTCGTGGACGAGATCGAGTATCGGCTACGAGCCTGCGACGGTGTGATCGAGCGCCGCGCTCATCGCGACCTGAGCGGGCGACTGGACGCAGCTATTCGCGGCGGACGTCTTGCCGCACTGCACCCGGGAATCTACTGCCGGGCCGAGGAGTGCCACCGGGTGGAGACCCGGATCCTCGCGGCGGCTTTCTGGTCGGGACCGAATGCGGTGCTGACGGGCCACGCGGCAGCGCGTCTGACCTTCGCCCCGACAATCCGCGTGCCGGTGATCACCGTCGCGCTGCCGACGACGATCCGCCGGCCATCGAACGGGATCCGGTTCGAACGGCGCCGGATCCCACCCGAGCTCCTGGTCCGACGCGGACCGGTTGCCGTGACCCGGCCGAGCCTGACCGCGGTGGACCTCGCCGAGCACCGCGCCGGCGGGGTGATCATCGACGAGGTGTTGCGGACCCGATCGGCGACACTGGAGCAGTTGTGGAGGGCCTTCGAGCTCACTCCGAGACGGCGGGGCAACACCATGCGTCGAACGCTGCTGCTCCAGTCGAAGCATGAACCCTGGTCAGAACCCGAGCGCGAGGCACATCGCCTGCTGGATGAAGCCGGGATCACCGGCTGGGTGACCAACGCCAAGATCTCTCGCTACTGCGTGGACGTCTTGTTCGAGGGCGCCATGCTGGTGCTCGAGATCGACGGGTGGGAGGTGCACGGGACCCGCGCCGCGTTCGAGGCGGATCGGCAGCGCCGCAATGAGCTCGAGCTCGCGGGCTATACCGTGCTGAATTTCACCTGGCGCCAGCTCGTCGACGACCCCGTTTGGGTCATCGACTGCGTCATGCGAGCCCTCGGTGACGACGGATGCTCCGCCGCGGGCCACCAGCGGGCCTTCTAACGCTGAACTTGATCATCTTCACCGCACGGCGGAGCATCCGTCGTCGGGGCGCGGACCGCCGGCCGACATGGGGGCATGATTGGACTGCGTCGCGCGGGCTGAGCCGCAGCCGGCCGGGCGGCCCGATCAGACGACAGAGGTGGTGAGCGATGACCGAGCAGATGACCGAGCAGACGGTCGATTCCCGATCGGACAAGCAGGCGCTGATCGTGCGGGGCGGTTGGGAAGGTCATGCGCCGGTCCAGGCGACCGACATGTTCCGGCCTTTCCTGGAGGCCAGCGGCTACACCGTGCGGGTAGAGGGCTCACCGGAGGTGTACGCCGACGCGGACGTGATGGCCGGGGTCGACGTGATCGTTCAGTGCATGACGATGACCACGATCGAGCCGGACGAGTTCGCCGGACTTCGCGCCGCGGTCGAGGCGGGCACCGGATTGGCCGGCTGGCACGGTGGGATCGCCGACTCCTATCGCAACACCAGCGACTATCTGCACCTGATCGGCGGTCAGTTCGCCTGCCACCCGCCGAAGCCGGCGCCGGAGCGGGTCGGCGACGACCCGTCGGACAACTACCTGCACTACAGGGTGGAGATCGTCCCCGGTCACCGCGATCATCCGATCGTCGCCGGGCTGGAGGACTTCGACCTGACCACGGAGCAGTACTGGGTGCTGTCCGACGACTACATCGACGTACTGGCCACGACCACCCTCCCGGCCCGTCCGTTCGATGCCTGGCACCGACCGGTGATCTCGCCTGCGGTGTGGACCCGCGACTGGGGTCATGGCCGGATCTTCGTCGCGACGCCGGGCCACAGCGTGGAGGTGTTGGAGAACCCGAACGTCAAGACGATCATCCAGAGTGGAATCCTGTGGGCCAGTCGCTGAGAATCGGCATGGTCGGCTGCGGGGCGATCTCGAGTCAGTATCTGACCACCATCGCTCGGTTGCCCCAGCTCGAACTCGTCGCGGTCGCCGACCGGGACGCGTTGCGGGCCGAGCGGACCGCAGATGATCAGGGCGTACCGGCACTCGGTGTTGCCGATCTGCTCGCCGAGGCCGGGGTCGATGCGGTGCTGAACCTGACGGTCCCCAACGCCCATGCCGAGGTGGCCCTCGCCGCGATCGCCGCGGGCAAGGTCGTCTACGGCGAGAAGCCACTCGCCGCCGACACGGCGCAGGCTCGACAGGTGGTGGCCGCGGCCGACGCCGGCGGTGTCCGGATCGGGTGCGCGCCCGACACGGTTCTCGGCACCGGCATCCAGACGGCCCGCCGAGCCGTGGACGACGGACTGATCGGCACGCCGGTGGCGGCCTCCGCGACAATGGTCACCGCGGGCCACGAGCTCTGGCATCCCGACCCGGACTTCTACTACCAGCCCGGCGGCGGCCCGCTGCTGGACATGGGTCCGTACTACATCTCGGCGTTGATCACGTTGCTCGGCCCGGTGACCGAGGCGGTCGGCATGGCGCGTCGTACGAGAGATGTCCGGATGATCGAGACGGGGCCGCGAGCGGGCACGGAAGTCCCCGTGTCGATCGACACCCACGTCACCGGAGTGCTGCGACACGCTGACGGTGCCCTGTCAACGTTGATCATGAGCTTCGATGCGGTAGGCACGCACTCCTCGCCGATCGAGTTGCACGGCTCGCTCGGCTCGCTCGGTGTGTCCGATCCCAACCGGTTCAGCGATCCGGTTTCGCTGAGGCGGTTGGGCAGCACCGAGTGGGAGGAACTTCCGATCAGCGCCGGCTACATCGGTGCCGGGCGTGGTTACGGACTAGCCGACCTCGCCGCAACACCGAATCGTTCCGAGCCTCGAGCTGGTGGAGCACTGGCCCTGCACGTCCTGGACGTGATGGAGTCGCTGCTCACGGCCGCCAGACAGAGTCGCACGGTGGCGATCACGTCGACCGTCGAGCGACCCTCCGCCGTCCCGCTGACCGATCTGGCGGACCCCGGGGAAGCCTGAAGCGCGATCTCAACTGGGCTCGATCGATCTCAGCTGTGCTCGACCGCAGCCCGTTCCACCGGCAGGGCCGCGACGTAGCGCTGGATGAACGCGTCGAAACCGGCGATGTCGCCGCCACGAGGTTCGATCGTGTCCAGCCTCGCGTCGGCGAAGACGTCGCGAGCCAGGTAGTCCGCCAGCGCCTGGTCGGGGTGCCGACCGGTGACGAAGGCAGCCAGCACAGCGATGCCCCAGGCCCCTCCCTCGGCGGCTACGTCGCCGACAGCTACCGGCGTGTCGATGGCAGCGGCCAGGAACTCCTGTGCAACACCCTTGGTCTTGAACAGGCCCCCGTGTGCAAACATCCGGTCCAGCCGGACGTCCTCGTCCTTCTGGAGCACGTCCATGCCGATCCGCAACGTCGCCAGGGATGCGAACAGGTGCGTACGCATTAAGGTGGCCAGATCGAATGTGCTGTCCGGGGACCGGAGGAAGAGCGGTCGGCCCTCCTCGAGGTCGGTGATCGGTTCACCGGAGAGGTAGTTGTACGCCATCAGTCCATCGCAGTCCGGCGCACCCGTACGAGCCGAGATGAACAACGTCTCGAAGATCGTCGAGATGTCGGCGTTGGAGCCGAGTTGCTTGGCGAACTCCGCGAACAAGGCGACCCAGGCGTTCAACTCGCTGGCCCCGTTGTTGCAGTGCACCATCGCCACCAGATCCCCGGCGGGTGTGGTGACGAGGTCCAGTTCGCGGTGCACCTGGCTGAGCTCACGCTCCAGCACGACCATCGCGAAGATGCTCGTGCCGGCACTGACATTCCCGGTCCGCGGGGCAACCGAATTGGTGGCGACCATGCCGGTGCCGGCGTCTCCCTCCGGCGGGCACATCGGCGCGCCTGCTGACAGGCCGCCGGTCCGGTCCAGCAACCTCGCGCCAGTTTCGCTCAGGTTGCCAGCCGGTTCTCCGGCGACCAAGATCCTCGGCAGCAGGTCGGCCAGGCTCACTTCCACGCCTGCCTCGGCAGCGAGCCGATCGAATCGCGCCAGCATCGTGGCGTCGTACGTGCCGTTCGCGATGTCGATGGGGAACATGCCGCTCGCGTCACCGATGCCGAGCACGTTCTGCCCGCTCAGCCGCCAGTGGACGTACCCGCCCAGGGTGGTGATGTGCGCGACGCGACCCACGTGATCCTCACCGTTCAAGACCGCCTGGTACAGATGAGCGACACTCCAGCGATGGGGGATGTTGTGCCCGAACTCGGCACTGAGCCGCTCGGCCGCTTCGCCGGTGTTGGTGTTGCGCCAGGTACACAAGGGCGTCAGGAGTTCGTCGTCGGCATCGAAGGCCAGGTAGCCGTGCATCATGGCCGACACGCCGAGCGATCCGATCGTCGTCAGTTCGACGCCGTGACGCTGCCGGACGGCGGCAACGAGTGCGGTGTAGCACGCCTGAAGGCCGGACCAGACCGAGGCCAGGGAGTAGGTCCACATCCGGTCGACGAACTGGTTCTCCCAGTCGTGGCTACCGACCGCGAGTGGGGCGTGATCTGTACCGATCAACACTGCCTTGATCCGGGTCGAACCGAGCTCGATCCCCAGAGCCGTACGTCCGTCCTCGATCGCAGCGCCCGTCTGCGTTGTCATCGCCGGACCACCTCCCTCAGAAGCCCCGCGCGAGGCGGTAGTAGGCCTGGTTCCACCGGATCCGATCGGCGAAGTCACGCCGGTTCGTGCCACCGTCGATGATCAACAGTTCGACGCCCAACAGGTTCGCGAAGTCGAGCAGTTGATCCGTGTCGACCGCGGTCGAGAGCACCGTGTGGTGCGGCCCGCCCGCAGCGATCCAGGACTCGGCCGACGTGGTCAGGTCGGGGCGCGGCTCCCAGACCGCACGGGCCACCGGGAGCTTGGGAAGCGGCTCGTCCGGGGCGACCACGTCGACCTCGTTGAGCACCAGCCTGAAGCGGTCACCGAGATCGCAGATGCCGAGGACGGTGGCCGGTCCGGGCGCCGCGTCGAACACCAGCCGCACCGGATCCTCACGATCGCCGATGCCCAGCGGGTGGATCTCGACCCGGGGCTTGCCGGCGGCGATGCTCGGGCAGACCTCGAGCATGTGTGCACCCAGGATCTTCTGCCTGCCGGGACCGAAGTGATAGGTGTAGTCCTCCATGAAGGACGTGCCACCGACGGCGCCGGCGCCGATCGCCTTGACCGTGTGCAGCATGACCGACGTCTTCCAGTCGCCCTCGCCGCCGAAACCGTAACCCTCGTTCATCAGCCGCTGACAAGCCAGACCGGGAAGCTGGCGCAGTCCGCCCAGGTCCTCGAAGTTGGTGGTGAAGGCGCCGAATCCGCCATCGGTGAGGAAGGAGCGTAGTCCGCCCTCGATCTTCGCGCCGTAGCGCAGGGACTCGTGTCGGTCCCCACCCGGCAAGAGCTCGGGCACGATCTCGTACGCGTCCTCGTATTGCGCCAGCAGGTCGTCCACATCGGCCTCTGTCACGGCGTCCACCCGCTCGACCAGATCGTTGACGCCGTACGTGTTCACCGACACCCCGAACCGCAACTCGGCCTCGACCTTGTCGCCCTCGGTGACGGCGACGTTGCGCATGTTGTCACCGAACCGGGCCAACTTCAGGTGGCGGACGGCGGCGACGCCCGCGGCCGCCCGCTGCCAGCCGGCGATGCGCGCCTGGGTCGTGGGATCCGAGACGTGACCGGCGACGATGGTGCGCGGCACACCCAGTCGAGCGGTGATGAACCCGAACTCCCGGTCGCCGTGAGCGGCCTGATTCAGATTCATGAAGTCCATGTCGATCTCGGCCCACGGCAGCGAGACATTTGCCTGGGTGTGCAGATGCAGGAACGGCGTCTTCAGCGCATCCAGGCCGGTGATCCACATCTTGGCCGGCGAGAACGTGTGCATCCAGGCGATCAGACCGACGCACTCCGGGTCGGCGTTGGCAGCCATGATGATCTGGTGGATCGAACCGGAGTCGGTGAGCACGGGCTGCCACTCGATCGGCAACGGCAGCGTGCCGGCGTCGTTGAGCTGATCGACGATGGCGCGCGACTGCTGCTCGACCTGCGCGAGGGTCTCCGGGCCGTAGAGGCCCTGGCTTCCGGTCAGGAACCAGGCGCGGGCGTCGTTGCTCATGATCATCTCTCCTCGGCAGTCTGGCCGTAGACGTCTTGATAGCGGGCGTACAGCGAGTCGATGTCGGACTGGGCGATGACGAGTGGATCGCCCAGCTGCCGGGCGATGTGGACCGTCCGGGCAACCTCCTCGCACATCACTGCGGCCTTCACGGCGTCCCTGGCCGTCTTGCCGATGGTGAAGGGTCCGTGATTGCGCATCAGCACGGCCGGCGAGCGATGATCACGCAGGGTCTCGACGATCCCGCGGCCGATCGAGTCGTCCCCGATCAGCGCGAACGGACCGACGGGGATCTGACCGCCGAACTCGTCGCCCATCATGGTCAGCACACACGGAATGGGCTCGCCGCGAGCTGCCCAGGCGGTGGCGTACGTCGAGTGCGTGTGGACCACGCCACCGACCTGCGGCAAATGGGCGTAGACGTAGGCATGGGCGGCCGTGTCGGAGGACGGCGACCGGTCGCCGTCGACCAGCCGTCCCTCGAGGTCGGTGACCACCATCGCGTCCGGGGCGAGCTCATCGTAGCCGACACCGGAGGGCTTGATCACCAGCAGATCCTGTCCCGGCACCCGGGCCGAGACGTTCCCGGCCGTCCACACGACCAACCCCCAGCGCGGCAGCTCCGCGTGCAGCGTCGCCACCTCGGTCCGTAGGGCGGCCACGACGTCGGCGATGTCCGCAGCAATCATCTTCTCGTCCTCCCTTGCCCCCATCATCGCGGCGCGGCGATTCCGATGTTCATGGTTCGACCCACCAGTCGGGTGAGCGTTAACACATTCGATCATGCCTGTTTGGGCAACGGGCTGTCAAAGACCGAACGGATCCGCTCGGATCGGTTGCCAGGGTCGTGTTGGCGTTAACATACTCATGTTTGCTCGACCGAGGAGTCGCCCAGAATGTCTGAGCCCAGTCAAGTCCAGCGTGCGCCTGTGATGCACGACGTCGCCCGACTGGCCGGCGTCTCCCACCAGACCGTGTCGCGAGTCATCAACGGCTCGCCGCGGATCCGCCCGGAAACGCGGCAGCGGGTGGAGCTGGCTATCGAGCAACTGGGATATCGTCCCAACACGGTCGCAAGGGCACTGGTGAAGGGTCGCTCCGGGATCGTCGGCGTGATCGGTGTCGGTGGCACCCATTTCGGACCGGCGAGCATCCAACGCAGCATCGAAACGGCTGCCCGCGAACGCGGACTGTTCGCGAGCACCGTCAGTCTGACCGATCTCACCCGCGAACTGCTGGACGACTCGGTGGAGCACCTGCGGCGCCAAGGCGTGGAAGGCATCATCATCGTCGCCGGCCAAGACGATGCGCTCGAGATCGCGCGCAGCCGTACCGTCGGCGTGCCGGTCGTGCTGGTCGAGGGCGACCTCACGCGTGCGCGATTGACCGTCGGTGTGGACCAGGTGGCCGGCGCTCGGCTGGCGGTGCGACATCTCGTCGAACTCGGCCACCGCGAGATCGTCCACCTGGCCGGCCCGTCGGACTGGGCCGAGGCGCGGGCCCGTCTGGAGGGTTGGCGCGCGGAGATGTCGACGGTCCGCCTGCGCCCGCCGCCGCCGGTCCACGGCGACTGGAGCGCCGGCTTCGGTTACGCCGCGGGTCGCCGGGTGGCAGCCGATCGGCAGACCACCGCAGTGTTCACCGCCAACGACCAGATCGCCATCGGTCTGCTCCTGGCCCTGCACGAGGCCGGACGTCGCGTACCCGACGAGATGAGCGTCGTTGGGTTCGACGACCAGCCCGAGGCGGCCTACCTGGTGCCCCCACTGACCACCGTGCGCCAAGACTTCCAGTCCGTCGGCGAACGCGCGGTCGCCGCCGTCACGTCCGCCATCGCGGAATCTGATCCCGATACGCCGAGCCCGATCACGCCCGAACTGATCACCCCCGAGCTGATCATCCGCCGCAGCAGCGGACCTGTCCCGGTCTGAGGCCTCCATGTCGAGATCTCGAGAGGGGCGACGGCGCAGCAGAGGCAGGTCCGTGCGGTCGGATCAGGCGGCGTCGGATCAGGCGTGACCGTCAGCGCCAGACGTTTCGGAAGCAGCGATAGGTCATGTTCGTCAGGGCAGCGTCGAAGACCAGGGTGCCGTCGGATGTGAACTCACTGATCCGGTTGGCCGTGCCCCAGCCCACCACCAGGTTGCCGTTGTCCAACAGCTGGGCATTTCCCATGGCCGCGGCGCTGAGTCTGTCCGGGTGCGCGAGACGGCCGGTCAGGGTCGCGGTGTGGGCGGCCTGGTCGAGCGTGAGCCACAGCAGCCGACTCTCCGACGTCGCGGTGACTGTGCCGTCGCTGCCGTTGTCGAACAACCGGAGCGTCGTATCGTCCTCGAACTGTGCGTCGTGCTGCCAGGCGAACGCAGCGGGTCCGGGCAGGTCGAAGTCGCTCCGCCGTCCACCGAGGCGCCACAAGATCCTGCCCGTGCCCGCGTCGATCTTGTAGATGCCCCAGGTATGACGTGCTGACACGAGGAAGTGTCCGTCCGGGGTCGGTTTGATCGAGTTGATGTGGAAGTAGTCGTACGGCTCGTCAGCGTCGTCCGGCACCCCGGCGTAGCTCTCGGCGAGATCGACGTGATCCAGGGCACTCCAGTGCATGAGCACCTTCCCGGTGGCGAGGTCGATCTCCTCGAAGACACCGTCCATCACCCAACCCGAACGTGATCCGCCATAGGGGGACAGGTCCGCTCGCTTCTTCACGTAAGACGTGACCAAAGCCGTGTGAGAGGGGGTGATCAAGAACTCGTGCTCGTCCGGGCTCACCCCGGCGTGCGTGCCGATCTCGGTGATGATGGCGCCGTCGACGTCGGCGATCACGGCTCGGCCGTCACCGTAGGCGGCCAGGCCGGTCGTGTCGGACTCCCACCAGGTGAACACGGAGCGACCGTGATAGGTCTGCACTCGGAAGTCGGCGTACGACTTCGCTCCGGCCTTGGACCAGAGTTCTGCTCCGCTCGACGCGGCGATGACCAGACGGGGGTCCTTCTCGGCCATGTCGCTGAAGAAGAGGTCCCCGGCACCGACCTCGCCGGCGGGGGTCAGGATCTTCATTGCCGAGGCGTCCGATGGTGTCGCCGTCGGGGTCGCCGGGCCGGCCCTCCCGCCGGCTCGTGCGGAGTCTCCCGGCCGTTCTCCGGTGGCGAGTCGGACCGCCCCGGCGCCAGCCGCCGCGACGACCAGTCCGCCGGCACCCAGGGCGAGGAAGCGCCTGCGACCCAACGGTGACGACGTGTGATCGTCGGCGCCGGAGGTGGTCGGCGTCGGCTCACCCGTGCCGGCGTCGGGTTCGGAGCTCACCATGCCCTCAGCCTGGTCCATGTGACTCACCTGGGTCTGATCACCACATGTGCATTGCCTGTGAATGCGCGATGCCAGACTCAGCCGAAGGCGCCGGTCTCCTGCAACCAAGCCAGATCCTCCGACACGGTCGGTCGATACGTGTCGAAGCTGTGTCCTCCCGAGGTCAACAACAGTGTCCTCACCCCGGGCGCGCCGCGGGTCGCGGCGATGAACTTCTTCCCGTCGGCGTAGCTCTTGCCCGCATACGATCCCTTGTCTTTGATGCTGACCACGTACAGCAGGTTGACCTTGCTCGGATCTGCGTGCCTGATCAACCAGCTCGGCGAGTTCTCGTTGCGGAACTGGCGATCGCCGTCGAACAGGTCGCCAGTGGTGTTGTCGGTGAGTGCGTCGAAATAGCCGCCGATCGTCACGGCGGCGTGGAAGAGATCGGGCCGACGAAGCTGCAGTTTCGCTGCGCAGAAGCCGCCCGTGCTGAATCCCATGGCCGACCATCGATCGCCGGCTGGATCCACCCGTAGGTGACGGATCGCGGCCGAGCGGACGTCGTACAACCAGGTCTCCGCCTGGGGGCCCTTGGGAACGTTAGTGCACTCGGTGTCGCGAGGTGGAGCGATCATGAGCGGCGGAATCACCGCGATGAAGGGTTTGACCGCCCCACCGTCGATCGCGTGCGTGGCGCGGGCCGCGAAGTCCAGATCCTTGAAGATGCCCTCCGGTGTGCTCGGTTGTCCGCCCAGCAGCATCATCGCGGGGAACTTCGTCCGCTTGAACCTGGCTTCGTCGTACTGCTTCGGCAGCCAGACCAGCACCGATATCCGTTGTCCAGCTGGTCCGCGAGCCCCCGGTGTCTGGACGGTGATCGCCTCTACCCGACCGAGCGCCCCGTCCGCGGGCACCAGATCAGTCAGCGGCAACTGGTCTTGCTGCCCACCGCCGCCCATGAGGTCTGACCAGCTGGAGTAGAAGCCGAACGCGTTGTTCGCGACCAGCACCGCTCCACCCATGGCCAGCACCTGGGCCAGCAGGATGCCGACCAGACGCAACAGTGCTCCAGGCAACCCGCGCGGCTTGCGCTGCCAGGTGATCACCAACAGTACGGGTACGCCGATTGCCGATGTGACAACGATCGCCACGAGTACGGGCGACGTCAGCTCCACGCGGCAACCGTACCTCCGGTTGGTCGGTCAGGCGGTTGGCCGCCCCGGCCGATCCGTCGGCCGCGGTGGATGGCTCCCGATGCCGTTCACGACGTAGCGTGAGATGCCCGACCTCGCAATCACCAGGAGACTCATGTCCAGCGTTCCGTACGCCGCCCGTCCGTTCCGCGTGGGCGTCCAGTTGCAGCCTCAACACGCCGACTACGCGGAACTGCGCCGGGCCGTAGCCGGCGCGGAGGAGGCCGGCGTCGAGATCGTCTTCACCTGGGACCACTTCTTTCCGCTGACCGGACCCGCCGACGGCAAGCACTTCGAGTGCTGGACCATGCTGGCGGCCTGGGCCGAGCAGACGTCGCGGGTCGAGTTGGGTGCCCTCGTCACGTGCAACAGCTATCGAAATCCCGAGCTGCTGGCCGACATGGCCCGGACCGTGGATCACATCAGTGCCGGCCGGCTGATCCTGGGCATCGGCGCGGGCTGGTTCGAGCGGGACTACGACGAGTACGGCTACCCGTTCGGCACCCCCGGAAACAGGATCGCCGCGCTCGGTGAGGCGTTGCCGCGGATCAAGACCCGGTGGAGCAAGCTCAATCCTCCACCGACCCGAGCCATTCCAGTCCTGATCGGCGGCGGCGGCGAGCGCAAGACGCTGCGGCTGGTCGCCGAGCATGCGACCATCTGGCACGGCTTCGGATCGCCGGAAACGCTGGCTCACAAGAACTCCGTTCTCGACGACTGGTGCTCAACGATCGGCCGCGACCCGGGCGAGATCGAGCGCTCGACCGGTGGCAGACATGGGCCGGAGAGTGTGGGTGAGCAACTGTTCGAGCTGGGCATCCGGCTGGTGACGGTGAGCGTTGGTGGAGAGTCCGGCTACGACCTGGCGACCGTCCGTGACTGGATCGCCTTCCGTGACGAGGTGAACGCGCGCTAGTCCTCCTCGAGCGGGCGACTGCGGCTCGGCAGGCAGTCTTCGGGGAGCGGATCATCGATGCAGGAGAGGACCATGACCGAGAACACGCTCTCACAGCGGCCGCTGCTGCTGGTCGACATCGACGGGGTGCTGAACGCCTTCGACGCCAGGCGTCTCAGCCGCCATCAGCACGTGGCCAGAGCCGGCGGGTACTCCGTCGTGCTCGACCGGCGACATCCGAGTTGGTTCCAGACCCTGGCCGAGCACGCCGAACCGCGGTGGGC
>JBBSQJ010000052.1:0-20994 GCA_038257965.1 Propionibacteriales bacterium | reverse complement strand
CGGATGCGCTCGGCGTGCGACTCGTCGACGGTGTTGCAGGTGACGTCGACGACGATTGCGTCGTGGCTGGACTCCACGATGTCGAGGGCTGTCACGGCGGCGCCGGTGTCGGCAACGGCCGAGGCGAGTTCGGTGGTCGAGCCAGCGCTGGCGCTGACTGCGACCCGCAACGTGATCGAGTAACCCGGGCTGGGGGTTGCCATCAAGAGATCTCCATTCTTTCCGTTATACGGATCTTAAATTCTGCTTCGTGGAAGTGCAACCCGACTTCCGGTGAGCTAGATCACACAGCACGGCGTCCAAAACGACCATAGCGTGTTAGCCGGAGGTGCTGAGAACTGCCCCGGGTCGCCAGGATCAACCCGGGTCGCCAGGCACGAAGCCGAGGTCGCTATGAGGGCAGGCGCAACTCGGACGCTATTCGGCCGGCGACCCCGCGCAACAACGGGACGGCACGTTCTCCGAAGGCGGTATCGACCCTGGACAGCGGGCCCGAGACCGAGACCGCCATCGGCGTCGGTGCATCCGGCACGCTGACCGCGTAGCAGCGCACTCCGATCTCTTGCTCCTCGTCGTCGATGGAGTAACCCCGAGACCGGATGGCAGCGATGTCGGCCAGGAGCGACTCGGGCGTGCCATGGCTCCTCGCGGTCGGGGTCGACATGCCCACCCGACCCACGATGCCGAGGATCTGGTCGTCGTCGAGCGTCGCCAGAATCGCCTTACCGACTCCGGTCGCATGCAGATTGGCCCGGCGGCCGACCTCGGTGAACATCCGCATCGAGTGTGGCGAAGGCTGCTGGGCGACGTAGACCACCTGATCGCCGTCGAGCAACGCCATGTTGGCCGTCTCCCCCAGCTGGCGGACGAGCTGCTGCAACAATGGCTGGGCCACCCGACCGAGTTGGCGGCCGGCCCGCTCCCCCAATGGAATGAGCCGCGCTCCGAGTGCGTACCGTCGGGACGGTAGTTGACGGGCGTAACCCAGCGTCACGCAGGTCCGCAGGAGGCGGTGGATGGTCGGCATCGGCAGTTTCGCGGAGACCGCGAGGTCGCTCAACGAGATCTCGCCGCCGGCCTCGGCGATGATCTCGAGCAGCTCGAAGACCCGCTCGACCGACTGGACGGTGCCCGACGGAGCTCCTGCGATGGATTGCTGGGACATCTCGCTCCTCTCGCGATCCACGATTCCACCATACAGAATCGCGTATCCGCAAGGTGAGAGTCGCACCCAGGCGTCGAGATCGATTCTTGACCTTATCGGATCTAGGCGCTAAAGTTTTCACATACCAAGAAAAAACTTCCATATAGTGAAACCCGGATGGAGCTCCATGACCCGCTACACCGTGAACGGCTCGATTCTGCTGACTGACCTGCCAATCCTCGAACGACCGGCCGCGATCAAGGCCGCCGGATTCGAGGCGGCGGAGTTCTGGTGGCCTTTCCCCGAGGCCGATCCCAGCCAACAAGAGGTCGATGACTTCGTCGACGCGGTCAGCGACGCCGGCATCGCCCTCACCGGTCTCAACTTCTTCGCCGGCGACATGCCGGCCGGCGACCGTGGGCTGGTCAGTTGGAAGAGCCGCCAGGCTGAACTGGCAGCGAACATCGGCGTCGTGGTCGCCATCGGTGAGCGCCTGGATTGCCGCGCCTTCAACGCGCTGTACGGCCTGCGCAACGACGAGTGCACCGTCGACGAAGCCGATGAGTTGGCCCTCGACAACCTCACCGCAGCAGCCGAGGCCGTCAAGGCGATCGGCGGTACGGTGTTGTTGGAGCCCGTCTCCGGATCTGACACCTATCCACTGAAGACGGCCACGGACGTGTTGGCCGTGATCGACAAGCTTGCCGATCGAGGTGTCGACAATGTCAAATTGCTGGCCGACTTCTACCATCTCGCGGTGAACGGCGACGACGTGGACGCCGTGATCGCCAAGCACACCCAAGACTTCGGCCACATCCAGATCGCCGACGTCCCCGGACGTGGCGAGCCGGGCAGCGGCGACGCCCCGATCAGCCGGTGGATCGCCGACGCCGAGACGGCCGGCTACACGGGCTGGATCGGTCTGGAGTACAAGTCCGACGCCGCTGACCCGTTCGCCTGGCTTCCCCGCGATCAGCGCTCGGCCTGAACCTTGGTATGAACCCTGATCAGTGACCGCGAGCGGGATCCTTCTGATTCAGCGCCGACCACTCGATCAATCGACGACTCATGAACCGACGAAGGGAACCCTCCTCATGAGCAATTCCTCCACTACCGTCGCCGTCATCGGCCTCGGCATCATGGGCGGCCCGATGGCCGCCAATCTGGTCAAGGCCGGCTACGACGTCGTCGGCTACAACCGCAGCACCGCCAAGGTGGACGCCTTGGTAGCGGCTGGTGGTCGCGGCGCCGGTTCGGTCGCCGAGGCCGTCTCCGACGCCGACGTGATCATCACGATGGTCCCGGACTCCCCCGACGTCGAGGATGTCGCCCAGAGCGAGGACGGGATCTTCGCCAACGCCAAGCAGGGTTCGGTGTGGGTGGACTGCTCCACCATCCGGCCCGACGTCTCGGCGAGACTGGCCGAAGCCGGTCAAGCGGCCGGGATCCGCGTGCTGGATGCCCCCGTGAGTGGCGGTGAGGCGGGCGCGAAGGAGGCCAAGCTGTCGATCATGGTCGGCGGCTCGGAGGCGGACTTCGACGAGGTGCGACCGATCCTGGAGTCCGTCGGCTCCACGGTCGTGCTGGTTGGACCCGCCGGGTCCGGGCAGACCGTCAAGGCCGCGAACCAGCTCATCGTCGCCGGAAACTACGAACTGGTGGCCGAGGCGATCGTCTTCCTCCGGGCGTACGGGGTGGACACCGACGCAGCGTTGAAGGTACTGGCCGGCGGCCTGGCGGGTAGCACCGTGCTGGACCGCAAGGGCGCCAGCATGCTGGCTGGTCAGTTCGCCCCCGGTTTCCGGATCGATCTACACCACAAGGACATGGGCATCATCATCGACGCGGCTCGGGCCAAGGGAGTCACCATCCCCTTGGGCGCGGTCGCCGCCCAGTTGATCAGTGCGTTGCGCGCACAAGGTGACGGCGGCTTGGACCACTCCGCCCTGCTGCGTGGCGTCGAACGGCTCTCGGGCCAGAAAGTGAGTGGAGAATGACCAAGATGCGTGCGGTCGATGCGGCCGTCAAGATCCTCGAGCTGGAAGGCGCGACGCAAGCCTTCGGTCTGCCCGGTGCGGCCATCAACCCGTTCTACGACGCCATGAGGCGTCACGGTGGGATCTCCCACATCCTGGCCCGGCACGTCGAGGGGGCCTCGCACATGGCCGAGGGCTACACCCGCGCCAAGGTGGGCAACATCGGCGTCTGCATCGGCACCTCCGGGCCGGCCGGCACCGACATGATCACCGGACTGTACTCCGCAGCGGCGGACTCCATTCCGATCCTGTGCATCACCGGACAGGCACCGGTGGCCAAGCTCCACAAGGAGGACTTCCAGGCCGTCGACATCGCTGCGATCGCCAAGCCACTGACCAAGTCGGCCGTCACCGTGCTGGAGCCGGCGCAGGTGCCCGGCGCGTTCCAGCAGGCCTTCCACCTGATGCGTTCCGGACGGCCCGGTCCGGTACTGATCGACCTGCCGTTCGACGTGCAGATGGGCGAGATCGAGTTCGACGCCGACACCTACACACCGCTCCCGGTCTACAAGCCGGTGGCTTCGGCTGCCCAGGTCGATCGGGCACTGGACATGCTCCTCGCTGCAGAGCGGCCGCTGATCGTGGCCGGTGGCGGGATCATCAACTCCGAGGCATCCGATCTGCTGGTCGAACTGGCCGAGACACTGCAGGTGCCGGTGATCCCCACCCTGATGGCTTGGGGCGCCATTCCCGACGACCACCCGCTGATGGCCGGGATGGTGGGCCTGCAGACCTCCCACCGGTACGGCAACGCCACCATGCTGGAGTCCGATTTCGTGCTCGGCATCGGCAACCGGTGGGCCAACCGGCACACCGGCGGTCTCGAGGTCTACCGGCGCGGCCGCAAGTTCGTGCACGTCGACGTCGAGCCGACCCAGATCGGGCGAGTCTTCGCTCCCGACTACGGCATCGTCTCCGACGCGCACGCCGCTCTGGAGCTCTTCGTCGCCTCAGCCAAGCGGCGAGTGGCCAAGCACGACGTACCCGACTACGGGGTCTGGATCAAGGACTGCCAGCAGCGCAAGCAGACGATGCAGCGGCGTACCAGCTTCGACAACACCCCGATCAAGCCTCAGCGGGTCTATCAGGAGATGAACGCCGCCTTCGGTCGCGACGTCACCTACGTTTCCACCATCGGACTGTCCCAGATCGCCGGTGGGCAGTTCCTCCACGTCTACAAGCCGAGGCACTGGATCAACGCCGGTCAGGCCGGGCCGCTGGGCTGGACCCTGCCGGCCGCTCTGGGGGTCTGCGCAGCAGATCCGGACGCCGAGGTGGTCGCGCTGTCCGGCGACTACGACTTCCAGTTCATGATCGAAGAACTGGCCGTCGGCGCTCAGTTCCGACTGCCGTACGTGCACGTGGTGGTCAACAACGCCTATCTGGGGCTGATCCGTCAGTCACAGCGAGGCTTCGAGATGGACTACCACGTGCAGCTCGCCTTCGACAACATCAACGCAACCGAGGACCTGGTCCAGGGCGCCAAGGGTTACGGCGTGGATCACGTCAAGGTGGCGGAGGGACTGGGCTGCAAGGCGCTGCGGGTCTTCGACCCCAACGAGTTGGGCAACACCTTCGCCGAAGCACGCAAGCTGGCCACCGAGCACCGGGTGCCGGTTGTGGTGGAGGTGATCTTGGAGCGGGTGACAAACGTCTCCATGGGCACCGAGATCGACAACGTCGTCGAGTTCGAGGAACTGGCCCAGCGCGGTGCCGACGCGCCGACCGCGATCTCCATCCTGGACTGAGGGCTGCGTCGATGCGGATCGTGATCGCGCCGGACAAGTTCAAGGGCTCGTTGGAAGCACCTGAGGTCGCCGAAGCGATCGCCGACGGGCTGGCGGCAGCCCTGCCGAGTGCCGAGGTCGTCTGCCAACCGGTCGCGGACGGCGGCGAAGGTACGGTCGCGGCCGCGCTCGCCGCCGGTTACGAGGCGGTCACGGTCGAGGTCGCCGGTCCCGTCGGCGACCCGGTCCAGGCGACCTTCGCCGTGCACGGACCGCGTGCGGTGATCGAGATGGCGGCTGCGTCCGGGTTGTTGCTGCTGCCGATCGATGCCGACGGAAATCCGCAGCTGGATGCGCTCGGAGCGACCAGTCTCGGCACCGGGGAACTGATCCGCGCCGCGCTCGACGCGGGCTGTACGGAGATCGTCCTCGGGGTCGGCGGCAGTGCCAACACCGACGGCGGCGCCGGCGTCCTGGTCGGGCTGGGTGCCAAACTGCTCGATGCCGACGGGCGACCGGTCCC
This sequence comes from Propionibacteriales bacterium, assembly GCA_038257965.1. Lineage (GTDB taxonomy): Bacteria > Actinomycetota > Actinomycetes > Propionibacteriales > Propionibacteriaceae > Microlunatus. The sequence goes on along the minus strand of JBBSQJ010000052.1, from coordinate 15,564 downwards.
GGCCGGCGGTGCCGGGTTGGGGCAGCTCGTCGAGGTCGACTTGTCCGAGTTGGACCCGCGATTGGCCGACGCCCATGTCGTGCTAGCGGCGGACGTCACCAATCCGCTGCTCGGTCCGAACGGCGCTGCGGCGGTGTTCGGACCACAGAAGGGCGCCACCCAGCCCGATGTCGCGACGTTGGACGCCAACCTCGCACGTCTGCGCGACCGGCTCGTCGACGTGATGGGCCCGATCGCAGCCGACACTGCCGAGGCGGCGGGTGCCGGTGCCGCCGGGGGGGTCGGTTACACAGCGCTGGCCGTCCTCGGTGCCGTACGGCGACCGGGAGTCGAGGTCGTCCTCGAACTGGTCGACCTCGGCACCCGGCTCAACGGCGTCGATCTCGTGATCACCGGCGAGGGCAGTCTCGATGCCCAGAGTCTCGGTGGCAAGACGCCGGTCGGGGTCGCCGAACTCGCTCGTGCCCACGGCGTGCCGACCGTCATCGGCGTCTGTGGCCGAAGTCTGCTCAGCGCGGACCACGCTCGCCGGGCCGGCTTCGACGAAGTCATCGCTCTACTCGATCGACAACCCGACCCAGCCCGTGCGATGGCCGAGGCCGCGAGTCTGCTCACCGAGGTCGGCACCGAGCTCGGCCGCCGCTATGCCAAGCTGACCTGACCGACCGCGGCCGACCTGAACGACTCTGGCCGACCTGAACCGACCGTTCTGCTACCCAGCACCAGGAGACACCGATGACCGAAACCGCGCGCGGGCAACTGGCGGCCGTCAACGAACCCGAGCTGATCCGACGCCAGATCGACGAGTTTCGGGCAGAGCATCCCGAGACGGTCGTCGATGCTGCCCCGGCACCCACCCACAGTCATGACTTCGATCTCGTGGTCCGGGCGCGCCGGATGATGTCGACCGCCGGGCTCGTGGAGCGCGAGATCGGCATCCGCGGCGGCAAGATCGTCGCCATCGAGCCGTACGGCAACGACCTCGACGGGCTCAAGGCGACGACCCTGGCCGAGGACGAGGTGCTGCTGCCCGGGCTGGTTGACGCCCACGTGCATGTGAACGAACCCGGGCGCACCGAGTGGGAGGGCTTCACGACTGCCACCAAGGCGGCCGCTGCCGGCGGAGTCACCACGATCATCGACATGCCGCTCAATTCGATCCCGTCGACGGTCAATGGGGCCGCGCTGGAGCTCAAACAACTGGTCGCCGCGCCGCAGGCGTTCGTCGACGTCGGGTTCTGGGGCGGTGCCGTGCCGGGCAACCAGCCGTACCTGCGGGAGCTGCACGACGCGGGCGTGTTCGGTTTCAAGTGCTTCTTGCTGCACTCCGGGGTGGATGAGTTCCCCCATCTCGAACCCGACGAGCTCGAGCACGACCTCCGAATTCTCGCCTCGTTCGACGCGTTGATGATCGTGCACGCCGAGGATTCCCGAGCGATCGACCGCGCCCCGAACCCGGAAGGGGACGTCTACGCCCGCTTCCTCGCCTCCCGGCCCCGCGGCGCGGAAAACCTCGCGATCGCGGAGGTGATAGAGCGCACCCGGTGGACCGGTGCCCGGACCCACATCCTGCACCTGTCCTCATCCGACGCGCTGCCCATGCTGCGCAGCGCGAAGGCCGACGGGCTCGATCTCACGGTCGAGACCTGCCCGCACTACCTGACGCTGCTGGCCGATGAGATCCCCAACGGGGCGACGGCGTACAAGTGCTGCCCCCCGATCCGCGAGGTCGGCAACCGCGAGCAGCTGTGGGAAGGCCTGTTGGACGGAACCATCGACTACATCGCCTCCGACCACTCCCCCTCCACCCTCGCACTGAAGGACCTGGACAACGGCGACTTCAGCGTCGCCTGGGGCGGGATCGCTTCGGTCCAGCTCAGCCTGTCGGTGGTCTGGACCGAAGCCCGCCGTCGAGGCATCGCACTCGACCAGGTGGTCTCGTGGATGGCCACCAAGCCCGCCGACCGCGTGCGGTTGCGCTCGAAGGGGCGGCTGGCCATCGGCTATGACGCCGACCTGGCGGTATTCGCACCCGACGAGGCGTTCGTGGTCGATGCGAAGGCGCTGCATCACCGCAACCCGCTGACGCCCTACCAAGGCAAGGCGCTGTCGGGGGTCGTCCGTAAGACGTACGTCCGTGGTACGGCGGTCGACTTCGACACCCCGCACGGCCGGCTGATCCAGCGCGGCATCTGATCGGTCCGGCTGCGCCGCCGCGCGCCGTGTCGGCGCGGCTCTCCCGCCGGCTACAGGTTGTGGCGCAGGTAGGCCGGTTCCCGAAAGCCAAGGATGCATTCGATCATCGTCACGGCCGCCACCGCCGCGGCCACGTCGTGCATCCGCAAGATCCGCGCTCCACCGATCGCGCACACGGTGGCGGCAGCGACCGACGGCAACAACCGGTCCGGCTTGGCCAGACCGGTGGCCTCCCCGATGAAATCCTTGTTGGAGACCGCCGCCAGGGCCGGTAGGCCGATAGCGGCGATCTCGGCAAACCGACGGGTGAGTTCGAGTGAGTGTCGTGTGTTCTTGTTGAGATCGTGCCCGGGGTCGATCACGATCCGGTCCTGCGGCACCCCGAGCCCGACAGCCCGTTCGATCCGGTCCACCAGGAACGCCCGCACCTCGTCCACGACGTCATCGTAGGTGGGCGTGCGAAGGTGCATGTGCGGAGCGGCACGGCTGTGCGTGATCACCAGCGTTGCGCTGGACTCCGCCAGCACCACTGGTAGTTCCGGGTCGTGCAGCCCGCTCGTGTCGTTGATCACCGAGGCTCCCGCGGCCAGGCTGGCGGCAGCGACCTCCGCACGCCACGTATCCACCGACACCACCACGTCGGATTCGGCGGTGACTGCTGCGACTACCGGGACAACCCGGTCGATCTCCTCGGCCGCCGAGACGACAGGGGTGTCCGGGGAGAACGGCACACCGCCGACGTCGACCCATCCGGCACCGGCCCGCGCCGCCGCCTGGGCAGCGGCGACGGCCAGCTCCAGGCCGTAGGTCCGACCGCCGTCGAAGAACGAGTCCGGGGTGCGGTTGACGATGCCCATCACCACGATCTGCCGATCGAAGTCGAACCTTTGCCGACCGATGGTGCGTCGGGCACTAATGATCACCGGCAACGCGACGGGCGTGGGCACCGATCCAGTCTGCCTGACGACGACGTCGCGGCCACCGGCGGAACCGGGACGTCGTCGTGGTGCGAGGCGTAGTCAGCGCGCCGCAGTTTCAGCGCGTTTCCTTCACGTGTTCGATCTGGCCGCCGTTGTTGCTGAAACCCAGAGCCGAGACCGACGGAGCGGACGCCTTCGCCGGAGCCGCCAGGGTCAGTCGGTACTGGAGGAACCGCGAGCTCCCATCGATCCGACCGGACTTGGGCACGCTCTGCCAGGCCGACCACGACCCGTCCGGCTTTGACATGCTGCCCGTGCGCACACTCAGGGTCAATCGGACACCCGCCGGCAGGGCGGCGCGAATCGAGGCCCGATCCCAGTCGACCATGGCCTCGGCGTCAAGGATCGCTGAGGTGAAGGCGCCTTTCCGGGCCGCCGAGGACTTGCCGCTCAGAGTGATCGCACCGAGCCCACTATCGTCGATCGTCGCGTCCCCTGCCTTTTTTCCCATCCGGAACGAGGCCGTCTGCTGGTCGGTCACTCCGGCGGCCGGCGTGGTGAACGAGCGGACCTTGCTGCTGCCCACGTTGCCCGACGCGTCCGTGGAGTCCGCCGCGATCCAATAGGTGGTGTCTGGATCGAGTTCGGTCAGCAGGACCTGGTGGTCCTTGACGAGGTGGTCCACGGTCGCGACCGGCTTCAGCTTGTCCGAGCTCTTGCCGAGTCGCACCGTCGCCGAGCTCGGCTCGTTGCTGGTCCACTTCACCAAGGCCGTCCCGTCCGGCAGGGCCGACGCCGACGCAGACAGGATGGACGGCTTCGTGGTGTCCGCGCTGGGCGTGGTGAAACGCGCAGGATCGGAGCCGATGGCCGGCCAGCTGACCGTCCGGCCCTTCAGGTCTGTCGAGGTCAGCCGATAGTAGTACGTCGTCGCGGCCTTCAGCCGCTTCAGCCGCAGTGAATGCTTCTTCGCCGCACCCTTACGCACGGTTTTCTGCGTCAACGACGACTTCGTCGTGCCGATGGCCACCTCACTCGTCGCCGTGGCATTCGTGGACCACGACAAGGTGGCCACATCCAGGTCCGGAGAGGCTGCGACGTCGGCGGCAGCCGCGGTGATCGCCATCGACGTCCCTGGAGGCGCGTACGTGGCCGCATAGCTTCCGGCCGATGCCGAGAACTGGGCGTAGTCGAGACCCTTGATCGTCACCGTGCTGTAGCCGACCGGGCTGCCGCCGCGGGACAACCCGGTCAGCTGGGTGCCACCCGACCCGGCGATCGGCACCATCGCGGTGAGCCCGGTGGCTCCGGTGCCGACCTTGACGGTGAAGCTGAGTGTGTTCGCGCTCCAGCCCACACTCGCGAACGACGACGCGTTTCGACCGTCGAGCCAGGTCGTCATCTGCTTTCCGCTGACGATCGGCACATTGTGCGACAACGCCGAGGCAACGAGTGCGTTGCTCTCCGGTTCGGTCGAGGCGTCAGTATGGAAGTTGGCGGTGAAGGCGCCGTAGTAGCCCTGCGAACCGACGGCCTTGTCGAGCAGGGCGTCGATCGTCGCGGGGAAGGACTGGCTGGACTCGTCGGTCATCTGAGTCGCCGCCTGGTAGACGTCGATCATGGTGCCGTCGGTGTCGGCGAACCGCATCGGCATGCCCGACCCAGTCATGAAGCCGGGACGGTCCTGCACCCACGACCCTGGCCAGTAGTAGTAGTTGCCGTCCATCCGCATACCGTTGGCCAGTTCGGTCTTCGGCTGCGACGACCAGTCGCTGTAGGCGATGCAGTGGGTGCGATTGCTCACCGGCGAGGCGAGGCCAGGGTAGTTGGCGTGCCAGACCGACAGGTCGTTGGCATAGTTAGCGGCGAGCGAGTCCGGTGTGAAGTCCCCACAGTTGGTGGTCTCGTGCACGCCGACCTCGAAGCCCTCGTTCGTGTAGGCGACCGCCGCGGAGTTGGTCAGGCCGGGTGTGTTCGGGTAGACGTAGGAGCTGTAGCGAAAGCACGTCCAGTCGCTGACGCTGCAACCGGAGGGGCTGTTCGAGAGCATCTGGTCGAAGCGCCCGGCGGTGCCGCCGTTGCCATGATCATCGCCGGTCCCGATCAGGACTGCCTTGCGGCCGCCGGGGAAGTACCAGAAACGCGGCAGTGGCTTCTTGTCCCGGTTCATCGTCTGGATCAGGTTCGCCAACAGGCGCTGCTGCTCGTCGGCCTGCGGAATCGCCACCTTGGCCAGGTTCACCCAGTCGGCCGACGGCGATCCACCGAAGTACAGGTCGTCGGAACGCTTCGGTGACTGGCCGTCGCGCTCCTGCCCGGCCCAGGCCGGGTTACCCTGTCGGGTCTGGATGATCGATTGCGACAGGTCGTAGGTGAATGCCGCGGCCTCTCCGCCGTTGGCGCCCACGCTGCGCAGGGTCACGGCCGGGTAGCTCGTGGCCGTTGAGGCATTCGAGTACAGCGTGGCGACGGCTGCCGCTCCGGAGAGACTGTAGTTGTCGGCGGTGCCGTGGAACTGGATCGTGTCGCTGACGATCCCGGCGCCGGGAGCGGAGGCCGGATCGACCTTCAGATAGGCGTTGCTGGTGGAACCGCCGGCCGGCGTCAGTCCGAGCAGGCTCGCGAGGTTCGCCCCGGGGCGCATCGCGATGAGGTTCCCTCCACCGTTCACCCAGGTGGTCAGATCGGTGGCTTGGGACGAGTTCAGGGTCACCCCTCCCAAGATCACCACGTCGTAGGCCGCGAGCGTCGAGGCCGACACGGTGCCGACGTCGATCGTGGCGAACTCGTTGAGTCCTTCGGTCCGCAAGATCTCGGCCAGGTCCTTCGACGACGGGCTGGCCGAGCTCGTCACCACGGCGATCGGACCGCCGGGACCCTGGTCCGGCGGGGGCGGCGGTTCGGCTCCGGTGGTGAACGACCAGGCCGTGGCCGCCATCGTGTTGCCGGACGCGTCCTGGGCGCCACTCAACGACACGCTATAGCCGCTGGAGTACGCCAGCGCTGCGTTCGGCGTCAGGGTGACCGTCTGGGTGCTGGAGTTGTAGCTGAGGGTGCTCGGCACCGTCGCGTTCGAGGAATTCTTCAGCACCATGCTGATCGAGCCGGACGTCACCGGCTCGGAGAAGGTCGCGGAGATCGGTGCGCTGACCGAGATCCCGCTCGCACCGTCGGTAGGCGCCGTCGTCGTCACTGTGGGTGGGATGTGGTCGACCGCGGTGGTCGCGAACACGACGTCGACCCAGTAGTTGCTCGACTGGTAGGTGTTGCTCGGGTAGCCGCTCGCTCCGTACTTGTAGACGCCGTTGCCGCCATCGGTACCGTTGCGTAACGCCGTCAGCGGGCCGTTGGCTGTCGCGGCGTTGGCGAAGTAGTTGTTGTTGGCCGCGTACCGGCCGGCGGGCGCATAGTAGGACGCGACGTAGGTGGCGCCGGCCACGATCGGCACCGGTCCGGTGAACAGCGCCTGCTGCCAGCCGGTGGCGGACTCCCCGGTGAAGGTGACCGACTCGAGCTTCGTGCCGTCGCTCTTCCACAGGGATCCGACGTGCGTCCCCGTGTTCCCGGTGCCCTTGTAGAACCGGATGCCCGTGATGTAACCAGCTTGCGTCGAACGGAACTTCACGCCCAGCTCCACCGCCGAGTTGTCGTCCGCGGCCGCCGTCGACGGCACGGTCGACGACGGCCAGATGGAGCACGGGCAACTGCCGGGTGCCGCAGCCGTGGTGAACGTCCAGCTCAGCGGATCCATCGTGTTGCCCGCGGTGTCCTTGGCCCCGACCAGCGTGACGGTGAACGTCGTCGATGTCGCCAATCCCGCGCTCGGTGTGAATGTTGCCGTCTTGTTTGCGGAGTTGTACGATTTCGCGCCCGCGACGGTCGTCGTGCCCGGGCCGGTCACAGCCCAGCTGATCGTGGTGTCTTGGACGTTCTCACTGAACGTCGCGGTGATCGCGGTGGACGTCGCGACTCCCGACGCGCCCGCTGCCGGAGAACGGTCGGTGACGGTCGGCTTGGTCGAGTCGGCGCCACTGGTGGTGAAGACGACATCGACCCAGTAGTTGCTGGACCGGTAGCTGCTGGATGGGAATCCTCCGCCGCCGCCGTAGCGGTAGACACCGTTGCTGCCGTCGGTCCCGTCCGCCAACGCCGTGAGTGGCGAGTTGACTGTGGCGCCACCTGCGAAGAAGTTGTCGTCGTCCGCGTACCGGCCGTTGGGCGCGTAGTAGGACGCGATGTAGGTCGTCCCCGCGGTGATCGCGACCGGCGAAGCGAAGCTCGCCTGCTGCCAGCCGCTGGCCGACTCACCGGTGAAGGTGACGGTCGCGAGCCGCGTCCCGTTTGTCTTCCACAGGGAGCCGGTGTGCGTGCCGGTGTTAGCGGTTCCCTTGTAGAAGCGGATGCCGGAGACGAACCCGTCCTGATCCGCCCGGAACTTCACCCCCAGCTCCACCGCCGCCGTATCGCTGTCGGAGACGACCGTCGGTGTCTGCCCGGCCGTGAAGATCGTGCACGGACAGCTCGCAGCGTCGGCTTGCTGCGGCAGGCTGACGAGCCATGCTGCGATCAGGCCGAGCGCGAGGATCATGGCCATCAGTCGAGATCGGGTGTACGTCACGCGAGAAAACCGCATCGCTGTTCCTTCGGGGTTCGGTTCTGGCGTCAGTTGGCGACGAAGACCACGTCGACCCAGTAGTTGCTGGACTTGTAGCCCGACGACGGGAACGCGCTGGCGCCGTAGCGGTAGACCCCGTTGACGCCGTCCGTGCCGTTCTTCAGTGCGGACAGCGGACCTCGGGTGGTTGCCGCTGTGAAGTAACTCTCGTCGACCGAGTAGTGACCGACGGGCGCGTTGTAGGAGGCGACGTAGGTCGTCTTGGCCGCGACGGTGATCGGCGTCGCGAACGTCGCCTGCTGCCACCCGCTCGGACTCTCACCCGCGAAGGTGACCGCCGCCAGCTTCGTCCCGGTCTTGCTCCACAGCGTGCCGACATGGGTGCCGATGTTGCCGGGACCCTTGTAGAAGCGGATCCCGGTGATCTTGCCGGCTTGGGTGGTGCGGAATTTCACCCCGACCTCGGTGGCCGCGGTATCGGAGTCGGCCAGGATCGAGGGCGTGGCGCTTGGCGCCCAGATCGTGCTCCCGGTCACCACCGCGGCTGTCGTGAATCTCCAGGTGTCGTTGACCATGGGGTTGTCTGACGTGTCCTTCGCCCCCGATACCACGACGGTGTACGTCGTCGCGTTCGCCAGCCCCCCGGTCGGGGTGAACGTCGCGACCCGTGTCGTTGCGTTGTAGCCGACCGAACCGGCCACGGCTGACCCGCCGGACGGAGTCACGGTCATGGAGATCGTGCTCGCCTGCACCGCCTCGCTGAAGGTGGCCGTGACCGTGCTGCCGGTGGCCACATTCGTCGCCGAGTCCGCCGGGTTGCGCGCGGTGATCGTCGGTGGGGTCGTGTCGATGGGCGCGGAGGCGACGGTGGTGAAGGTCCAACTCACGTCGTCCATCACGTTGCCAGTTGCATCCTTCGCACCGGTGACCGTGACGGTATACGTCTTGGAGTTGGCCAGCGCGGCGGTCGGGGTGAAGCTGGCCGTCTTCGACGCTGAGTCGTACGCCGTCGCGCCGGGCACGGTGGTGGTCCCGGTCTTCAGCGTCATCGACGCGTTCGACACGTCCTCGCTGAACATCGCGCTCGGCTTGATCGTGGTGGCCACGTCGACCGCGCCGGAGCCGGGTTGACGGCCGCTCACGGTCGGCTTGGTGGTGTCCGGAGGCGTGCTCGTGTCCGTGCTGAACACGACGTCCACCCAGTAGTTGGACGCCCCGAAGGTCTGGGTCGGAAAACCACCCGCGCCGTAGGAGTAGACCCCGTTCGGTCCGTCGGTGTTGTCCGCCAGAGCGGTCAGCGGACCGTTCGTCGTGGCGGCGGTGAAGTAGTTCTCACTCACCGCGTAGTGGCCCCCCGGGGCGAGATAGGACGCGACGTAGGTGGTGTTCGCGCTCACCGGCACCGGTGTGGCGAAGTCGACCTGCTGCCAGCCGTTGGACGACTCGCCGCTGAAGGTGGCCGAGGCCAGCCTCGTCCCGGTGGAGGTCCACAGCGAGCCGAGGTGGGTGCCGGTGTTCGTAGCGCCCTTGTAGAACCGGACTCCGGTGATCGAACCGGCCACGGCCGCCCGGAACTTGACCCCGACCTCGATCGAGGTTGAGTCGGGATCTGCGACCACCGCCGGAGTGGCCGTGGACGGCCAGATCGTGCACGGACATCCGCTGCTGCTCGCTGCGGCCGTGGTGAACGTCCAGCTCACTGGATCCATCACGTTGCCGGCCCCATCCTTGGCACCCGAGACCGCGACGCCATAGGTTGTGCTCGCCGAGAAGGGGATCGTCGGGGTGAAGGTCGCCGTCTGCGAGGTCGAGTCATAGCTCGTCGTGCCGAGCACCGCAGTGGAACCGGTCGTGACGGCGACCGTCGCGTTCGTCACGCCTTCACTGAACGTGACGCTCGGCTTGATCGAGGTGTCCACCGACTGCGCACCCGAGGCCGGCTGGCGGCTCGTCACGGTGGGCTTCGTGGTGTCGGGTGCGGTGTTCTTGCTGAAGACCACGTCCACCCAGTAGTTGGAGGAGGAGTAGCCCAGCGTGGGGAAGCCTGTCGCGCCGTACTTGTAGACCCCGTTCGGCCCGTCGGCGTTGTCGGCCAGCGCGGTCAGCGGCCCGTTGGCGGCTGCGGTCGCAAAGTAGCTCTCGGTCGACGCGTAGTGACCGTTCGGGGCGAAGTAGGAGGCGACGTACGTGGTGTTCGCGCTCACCGGCACAGGGCTGGCGAGGTCGACCTGCTGCCACCCCGAGGAGCCCTCGTTGGTGAAGGTGGCTGAAGCCAGCTTCGTCCCGGACGCACTCCACAGCGAACCGACATGTGTTCCGGTGTTGATGCTTCCCTTGTAGAACCTCAGACCGGTGATCGAACCGGCCTGGCTGGCCCGGAACTTCACGCCCACTTCGATCGAGGTGGCATCGGGGTCGGCCGAGACGGCCGGCGTCGCATCGGACGGCCAGATCGTGCAGGGGCAATCCCCGCTGGGCGGCGTTCCGGTGCCAACGATGATCGTCCGGCCCGCACCGGGCGTCTCGGTCCGCACGGAGTCGTCCGTGGCCCGGGTCTTGATTGTCAGTGTGCCATTGACACTCGGGGTGAAGCTGTACGACCACGAGCTCGGTCCGCTGGCCGGGTGCCACGACGTTCCACCGTCGGTGGAAACCTCGACCCCACCGACAACCCCGCCGGCGTCACTGGCAGTGCCGGTGACGGTGACCTTGGTGCCCACCGCCACCGTGGCGCCGTCCGCCGGTGCGGCGATGATCGAGGTCGGCGGTGTGGTGTCCGTGCTCGCGGTCGCCGCCACCAGACCGCTCTGCAGCGTGCTCGGCGCTGCGCCCATGTCAGCGAACAGGTTCACGGTCGCCTGCTGCACGGCGGGGTCGACGGTGTCGGTCGGTCCATCGGTCGCGTGGTTGTTGTCCAGCCCCCAGGCCCACTGGATGGTGCCGGCGCCGAACACCAGCGCACCGCTCGGCGCCCGATAGAGCGTTAGGTGATGGGTCGCAGAGCCCGGCGCATAGTTGGTGCCGTAGTCCTGGATGTAGCTGGACACGTTCTGGCTGTCCGAGGACAAGTTGATCAAGCCGGCCGGTCGAGACCCGTTGTCGGGACTCTCGTCCCACTCGTAGCCGAGGATGCCGTCGCCCAGCGTGGCCTTGGCGCCGCCGGAGAGGTTGGCCACCTTGGTGTTTCGCCAGAACCGCAGACCCTTGGACTCAGCACCCACGTGCATGTCGGTGGTGCAACAGTTGACCGTGAAGATCGTGCCGGTGAGCGCGTTCTCGGGACGCCCGCCGTCGGCAGGCGGACTGAATCGCGGGTCGCGCCAGGTGCCGGTCCAAGTCGGCGGATCCTGAGGGTCGATCTTGGCGTTGGCGTGGGTTTCCTTGTACGTGACCAATGTGCGGTAGGCCGTCGATGTGCCGGCGACCGAGTTCTCGTAGCGGGTCTTCCAGAACACCTCGTTACCGCTGAAGAACGCCAGGTTGACCCCGGCGTCGCGGGCAGCCTCGACGTTGCTTCGTTGCGTCCCGGACCAGTACTCGTCGTGCCCGACGGACAAGAACGTCTTGTGGTTCTTGATCAGGTCGCCACGCCGGTCACTGTCGACGCCAGTGGTGTAGCTGACGTCGTACCCGTTGGACTCCAGGAAGCGGACCATCGGATACTCGGCGTTCCAGACGAAGTCGTGCGCCTCCACGCCGCTGTTGGTGTTGAACGGACGGTTGTAGCTGACCTTGTACGCCCGTGCTCCACCGGCGTCATTCGCCGGACTGCCGACGTACAGGCTGTTGCCGCCGTAGGTGTTGTACGCCTGCCAGGTCGTGTCGGAGGTCTGGAGGAACAGAGCCGAGTGGCTCGAGTCGTCGCGGACGACGAAGGTGATGTGACTCTTTGACGAGCCGGAGCGCAGCATCGCGAAATAGATGCCGGACACGGCGTCGCCGGGCACCGTCCAGTTCGAACTCTGCGACCAGTTACCGCAGTCTACGAGCCCGGTGCTGGCCTGATTCGTGCAGGCCGGCTGGTCCGTCCCGCTGATCGATGTCAGGCTGGTGATCTTGCGAGCACCCTTGCCGCCGTAGTAGCCCATCCGGTAGATGTCGATCTGCACCGTGGCTAGGCTCGTGTCGATCTTGAATCCGATCGTGGCGCCGACGTTGACGCTGATGTCGGTGGCGAAGCCCTGCAGGTTCGCGCTGCCCGCGCCGTCGATCTGCCAATCGCTCGCCGGACTACCCGCTTTGGTGTTCTCGCACGCGATCTTGTTACCTCCCCCGTCGCACGGCGCAGCCGCGACAGGCGGTGGTGGTAGTAGCACCAAGATCGCCAGGGCGAGCGCCAGCGCCAGAAAGACGCTGACCAGTCGCCGTGACCGAGACTCACCGAACGCGCGCATCATTGCAGCCATGCCCACGACACACTTTCTCCGAGCACGGCAAAAGCCCTGAGGACTCGCCGTGCGTCCGCTGCCTACCCCCCACGGGCACACAGTCCAACGCGTGTGAGCACCCGGTCGCGTGAACGATCGAGCCGTCGCGTATCGGAGTCAAGCACGCTTGGCGCCAACGCGCGGGCAGTTGTGAAAAGTCACCATCGAAAAGGATCAGCGGTCAAGATCCGCCGCCGTATCGCGGGCGGCAGACAGCGAAACAGATCGAGGCCGGCCCCTGGTCGGAGCCGGCCTCGAACCGTCGGTGGAGGTGGCGGGAATCGAACCCGCGTCCTGAAGCGACGAACCAGATATTCTCCGGGCGCAGCCGATGTTGTCGTTTTCTCGGCCCCTGCGCTCGCACCAGCACGTCGCAGACAGGCCCAGTCTCGGTTGATGTTCCTGTTAGGCCCTAAGACGTGTCCTAACCGGTGAGCCTCCTTGATGAGGCCAGGATCCGGGACGGAGGCACTCCCGGTCTGACCCCTCGATCACCGCTCAGGCGGCGAGAGCGAGGTCAGTGCGCTTAACGTTGGCACTTATTGGTTTCCAAGGGACATTAACGAGTTGACCTTGGATTCTCGGCCCGCTTCCTCTGGGACTATCGACCCCAGTCGAAACCGATCACCCCCTGTTGAGTTGTAAACACCGCTCTGGATGGCTTCACATCCTGAGCGGCTACCCAGTCTAGCGCTCCTCGAGCGCTCGCATGCCCTCGGATTCTTCCCGGTCATGCGTGCGAGCGCTCGGGAAGACTACTTTTCCGACAGCACCTCGAGCTTGAGCACCTGCTTGACAGGGTTCTTCCAGTTATCGCCCTGCAGCGCCTTGGCCCCGCCCACGATGGTCAGCACCAGCCAGCCGAGCCACATCAGTGGCAGGATCCACTCGAACACGCTCAGCCCCGTGACCCCGCCAACGATCGCGACAACGACGATGGCGATGGCCGCGATCAGCTGGAAGTTGAAGGCCTTGGCGGCCTCCCGACGGGTATATGAACCGGGCCGAGACAACGCGAACACCAGGCCCGGGCCCAGGATCCAGGAGAACAGACCCGAGAAGTGAGCGAGGCCGGCCGTTCCGCGCCCCGCCTGCTGTCGCGTCTCGGGCCGGATCATCGGCTGGTATGCCGGGTGCACGCCGATGGCCTGCGACGGCAGCGGAACCGATACCAGACCGTAGAACGCCTCGTTCAGGTCCTTGCGGGTGACGGCACCGAGGATCTGGCCCATCCGGCGATCGAAGTCGTCTTCGCTCACCCGGCCCTCGGCGTACGCGTCTTTCAGCCACGCCTCCGCCCGGTCGCGCTGCTGCGCGTTGACGTTGACCTTCAGACTGGGGTGCTCATAGGCGGCGTTCATGATAATAAGAGTCGCTCGTGCTGGGCGCCTGCGCCATCCGGCGTTCCCCCGGCCGATCCCGGAGAGGCTCGGGGTAGGTTGGACGACTCACTCCCGAGAGGCTCCACCCATGACCGAGAAGCCAGAGATCGACTTTCCCACAGACCCGCCCCCCGCAGGGCTGGACATCCTCGAGATCCGCGAGGGAGACGGCGCCGAAGCCACACCCGGCAGCGTGGTCAGCGTCCACTACGTCGGGGTCGCCCACAGCACCTGTGAGGAGTTCGACGCCTCCTACAACCGCGGGGAACCGCTCGAGTTCCCGCTCGGCGCGGGTCGGGTCATCCAAGGCTGGGACAGCGGCGTCGCCGGGATGAAGGTCGGTGGCCGGCGACAGCTCACGATTCCGCCGCACCTGGCGTACGGCGACCGCGGCGCCGGTGGCCTGATCAAGCCGGGCGAGACGCTCATCTTCGTGGTCGACCTCGTCGACGTGCGCGGAGGTAGCGGCTCGAGTGCTTTGAGCTCGTTCTGACGGCTTTCGAGCCATCGACAGGCTCAGGGCGCACGTTCGACACACTGTGAACCCCGGCGAAGTTGTCACTGACAACGTTGGCGAAGTTGACAGTGTGGGTATAGGCCGGTGGTTGTGGGCATGCGGTGATCGCGCCGTGCCTCGGCCGCTGCGCGCTCGTGACGGAGTGGGCGGGTGTCGGAGTCGAAGAAGTCGAAGAAGTCGAAGACGAGTTACGTGCCAAGCGAGATTCGCGCGAGCGTGGTTTCCGCGCTGCTGGCGGTGCGTCGCGCGCAGACGTTGCCGACGTGGCGCGTCGAGACGGCGGCGGCCGAGCTGGGGGTCTCGGTGAGGACGCTGTGGCGGTGGCTGGAGGTTGCTGAGTCTGAGGATCGGCTGACCCGCGAGCCCCGCGCCTCGTTCATCATCGACGAAGACGACGTTGTCGAGTTGGCGTACTACCGGGGCAATGTGTCAGCGCTCTGGAAAGCACGGATCGCGGAAGGCCGGCCAACACCAAGCGTCAGCGTGTTCCGGGCCGCGTTCGCACGGGTGCTGCCGCCGGGCAGACGTGCTGGCTCGAAGTCGGGCGAACGCACGAGGCGTGACTTCGACACCTACCTGCCGCGGCCTGCAGGTCGCCGCCGCAACGAGTGTTGGGAGGCCGATCACACGCAGCTGGCTGTGCATGTCCAGCTCCCGGACCAGCGGGTGGTGATGCCGTGGGCCACGCTGTTCCTGGACCAAGCGACACGGGCGCTGGTGGCGTGGGCCATCGCCGTAACGCCCAGTCAGGAAAGCGTGCGCCGCGCTACGCGCCGCCATAGACGTTGATGTGCCGAACGGGCCGATGGGCGGCGTGCCGGCGGCGATCAGGCTCGACCGCGGCAAAGAGTTCTTGGCGGCCGCGGTCGGTCTGGCGGCGGCATCGTTGGCGATCGACGCGAAACCGCTGCCGGCCTACACCCCCCACCTCAAAGGCGGCGTCGAGCGGATCAACTCCAGCATCGAACAGCTGTTCCTCGCGACCCTGCCCGGTTTCGTGCACGGTGCCCGTGGGCGCGACGGCCGCCTGGTCGAGGACGGTCCATTGCTCGGGCTCGAGCCGCTGGTCGAGCTGTTCGCCGCGTTCGTCGTGGACTACAACACGGTCCGCGGACATCAGGGCGTAGGTGGCCGCACACCGCTACAGGCGTGGAACGCCGACTCGACACCGATGGTGGTGGTGCCGCCGCGCCACTTGCGGCATCTGCTGCTCGCCCGGACCGATCGCACCGTCACCAAGCGTGGCGTGCGGCTGGACGGCCGGGTCTACAACTGCGCCGAGTTGTGCGGTTGGCGCGCGCTGTCACGAGAGCCACAGCGGTCCCTGGCCTGGCTCCAGCGGCTTCGGACGCGAGCACTGTCTAATCCTCGATCCGTGGATCGGCTTGGGCCTGGCGGGCCTGGGTCGGAGTTGATCATGGTGTTGGGTGGTGGGCAGGCGGGATCGGCTGGTCTGCCCAGCGTTTCCACGATTCGGGTTCCTCGGGTTGGGCCGGTGCGGCGGTGG
>JBBSQJ010000051.1:0-21052 GCA_038257965.1 Propionibacteriales bacterium | reverse complement strand
CCCCCCCCCCCCCCCCCCCCCCCCCCCCCCCCCCCCCCCCCCCCCCCCCCCCCCCCCCCCCCCCCCCCCCCCCCCCCCCCCCCCCCCCCCCCCGCCGTGCGCCCGCGCGCGCCCCCTCCCCCCCCGGCCCCCGCCCTCCCCCGGGCCCCCGCCGCGGCGCGAAGTGAGGGACGGGGCCGGGCGTCAGTGTCCGGTAACCGGCTTGTCGGGCCATCCACATTGCCTAAGGCTCCGCGGCGACGCAGGATGGGAGGGTGACCCAACTGGCGTCTGGCCGCGACGAGCCCATCACGGCGCCACCGACCGGCCGCGGACGGCCGCCGCATCGGCGGGGGTGGGCGTGGCTGGCGGGTGCACTAGGAGGTTTGAGCGGCATCGCCGTCGCCGACCTGGTTGCCTGGTTCCTCACTCCCAGCGGCGCTCCGATCCCGGCCGTGGGCGCCATGATCATCAACCTGCTCCCGGCCGGTCTGGTGAACTTCGGCAAGGAGTTCCTCGGCACCGCCGACAAGCCGTTCCTGCTCACCGTGATCTTCTTCGGAGTCCTCGCCCTGTGCGGTCTCGCCGGCGCGCTGGAACTGCGCCGGTCGTACGCAGGCGGACCGGTCTTCGCCGTGATCGCCGCGATCGGCCTGGTTGCCGTGCTGACCAGTTCGGACCCTTCCCTCCGAGCCATCATTCCGACCTTGCTCGGTCTGCTCGCGGGCTATCTCGTGCTCCGCGCACTCATCGTCCGACTCGCACGCTGGCTGCCGCGCAGCGATTACCCCGGCGACCTCGCCGCGCTCCCCGCTCGGCGCACCTTCTTGACCTGGACCGTCGTCGTCGCGGTCGGAGCGGTGGTCGGCGAGATGGCCGGACGCGCCCTGAACGCGGCGGCCGGCGCGGTCGAGGACGCCAGGACCAAGCTCCAGCTACCGGTTCCCGAGACCACCGATCCCGTGCCGGCCGGCGCCGACCTCAACGTGGCCGATCTCTCTCCGTACCTGACCCCGAACGAGGACTTCTACCGGATCGACACGGCGCTGCAGGTGCCGACCATCGAGGCCGCGGACTGGACGCTGAAGATCACCGGTCTGGTCGAACAGGAGATGACGATCAACTACGCCGACTTGATCGCCAGACCGCTCGTCGAGCACGTGGCGACGCTGACCTGCGTCTCGAACGAGGTCGGGGGTGACCTGGTCGGCAACGCCGCCTGGCTCGGCTACCCGATCCGAGCACTACTGGCGGAGGCGAAGCCGAAGGCCGGCGCCGACATGGTGCTGTCGACCAGCGAGGACGGCTGGACCGCCGGAACGCCGCTGTCGGCGCTCACCGATCCCGACCGGATGGCTCTGCTCGCGATCGGGATGAACGGTGAGCCGTTGCCGATCGAGCACGGTTATCCGGTCCGGATGGTCGTGCCCGGCCTCTACGGCTACGTCTCCGCGACCAAGTGGGTCCGCGAGTTGAAGGTCACCAGCTTCGCCAAGGATCAGGGCTACTGGACCCCCCTCGGCTGGTCGGCGAAGGGTCCGATCAAGATCGGTTCGCGGATCGATGTTCCTCGCAAGCGGAGAATCGAGGAGGGACCGGTGATGATCGCCGGCGTGGCCTGGGACCAGCACACCGGCATCGACAGGGTCGAGGTTCGGATCGGCGACGAGTGGTACGACGCACAGCTGGCTGCGGTGACCGGTGTCGACACCTGGCGGCAGTGGCTCTACAGCTGGTCTGCCACACCGGGGACTTACGAGATCTCTGTCCGGGCGACCAACGCCGACGGCGAGGTGCAGACCGAGGACTCGGCGCCTCCGGCGCCGAACGGGGCGAGCGGATGGCACACCGTGACCATCACCGTCACGTGATCCTCGCCCATGGCCGGCTCGCTGAGTGCCGGCGTCGAGATCGAGACGCCCAGGAGCCCCTGTGCTGGCCTTGTCCGGGACCGCACCCTGATCCTCACCGTGACAATCGCCTGACCGGGTAGCACCGCCGAGTGCTTCTCGCGACCCGTTGTGTCTGCATCGCTGCTCGTCACCGTCCCGCTGATAAGTTCGGGGCGTGCGGATCGCGGTCGTCCGGGAGGTCGTCCCCGGTGAAGCCCGGGTTGCCCTCGTGCCCGAGGTGATCGGCAAGCTGGTTTCGAGCGGCTACGAGGTGGCTGTGGAACCCGGCGCCGGACGGTCCGCCCTGGTCGATGACAACGCCTACGTCGCCGCCGGCGCAGTGATCTCCGAGTCTCCACTCGCCGACGCGACCATTGCCGTGAGCGTGCAGCCGTTGCCGCCCGACCTGCTGACCACCGGCTGCGCGACCATCTCCTTCTTCCCGGCAGGCTCGAGGCTGGCCGACGTGGTGGCTCGTCGCGATAGGCAGATCACGACGTTCGGGATGGAGTTCGTGCCCCGCATCTCACGCGCGCAGTCGATGGATGCGCTGAGCTCGCAGGCCATGGTGGCCGGATATCGAGCAGCGATCGTGGCGGCCGGACGACTTCGCCAGTTCTTCCCGCTCAACATGACCGCAGCCGGAACCGTGCCGCCGGCACAGGTACTGGTGCTCGGTGCCGGCGTCGCCGGCCTACAGGCGATCGCGACCTGCAAGCGGCTCGGTGCGGTCGTGAAGGGCTACGACGTACGCACCGCCGCCGCCGAGGAGATCCGCTCGATGGGCGCGGCCGCCATCGACCTCGAGCTGCCGACGCTGGAGGGCGCCGGCGGCTATGCGCGCGAGATGACCGAGGACCGTGCTCTGCGCCAGCGTGAGCTCCTGACCCCGTACGTCGCCGCGGCCGATGCCTTGATCACGACCGCAGCGGTGCCGGGTCGGCAGGCGCCCATCCTCATCACCCGGGCGATGGTCGAGCAGATGAAGCCCGGCTCGGTGGTCGTCGATCTGGCGGCGGACTCGGGCGGCAATGTCGAAGGCGTCCAGCCCGGTTCGGTGCTCGCCATGGGGAACGCGCAAGTATGGGGTGGACTCAACGTGGCGAGCCAGCTTCCTGCCCCGGCCAGTCGGCTGTACGCGCACAACGTCAGCAACGTGATCGAACTGATGACCCGCGAGGGTGCCTACGATCCCGACTTCGACGACGAGATCGTGACCGGAATGTGCATCACCCACGCCGGTGAGGTGTTGCATGCCCCGACCCGAGAGGCCGTCGCGGCCGCTGAGGTCCCCCGTGCTTGACCTCCGATCCCCCGAAAGTGGGCGCGGGTGACAACGACACGCCGACGGCATATGTCACATACGCACAGTTTTCGGGAATGGGATCGGGCCGGCGAGACGGGGAGGGGTGCTGAGTGAGTGAGCCACTGGTCTGGTTGACCATCTTCGTACTATCCGCCTTCGTCGGCATCGAGGTGATCTCGAAGGTCTCCCCGACACTGCACACGCCACTCATGTCGGGCGCGAACGCCATTCACGGCGTGATCCTGGTCGGTGCCGTCCTGGTCGTCGGGTCCGCCGACTCGATGCCTGTCCTCGTGCTCTCCCTCGTCGCGGTCGTTCTCGCCGCCATGAACATGACGGGTGGTTTCGTGGTCACCGACCGGATGCTGTTGATGTTCGCGCCGCGCAAGAAGGTCACCGGCAGCGATCAGGCGGCCGTCGAACCGGGGAAGGCGACCGGGGCGGACCAGTGAGCACTCCTGTCTGGGCCCAGGTCGGCTACCTGCTCGCCGCAGTCTGCTTCATCCTCGCCTTGAAGGGACTGTCCTCCCCCAAGACCGCTCGACGCGGCAACCTGGTCGGTGCGGCCGGTGCCGTGCTCGCCTGCGTGATCGTCTTCTTCGCGAACGACCTGCACCATGTGGTGCCGATCTTGATCGCCGTCGGTGTCGGAACGCTCGTCGGCGTGCTGGGTGCCTATCGCGTCCAGATGACGCAGATGCCGCAACTCGTCGCCTTGTTCAACGGTGTCGGTGGCGGCGCGGCGGCCATCGTCGCTCTGGTCGAGTTGCACGAAATCTCCGAGCGCGGTTCGGCGCCGGCTTTCACGTTGATCGCGACGGCGTTCACCATCGTCGTCGGATCGGTCAGCTTCGCCGGCTCCGTGCTGACCTTCTTGAAACTCCAGGAGCTGATGACCACGCGACCGGTGATCTTCCCCGGTTTCCCCGTCGCGTACGGTCTCGCGCTGCTCGCGGTGCTCGGATTCTCCGGATGGCTGGTGATCGTACCGTCGATGCTCGTCGGCGTGCCGCTCGCGCTGATCGGTCTGGCGCTCGGCGTCCTGCTCGTGCTGCCGGTGGGTGGGGCCGATGTCCCGATCGTCATCTCACTGCTCAACGCGTTCACCGGCCTGTCGGTCGCCGCCAGTGGCTACGTGCTGGAGAACACCCTGCTGCTCGTCGCGGGCACCCTGGTCGGATCCGCGGGCACGCTGCTCACTCGACTGATGGCCAACGCCATGGGCCGATCGCTGGCGAGCACCCTGTTCGGTGCGTTGAAGGGGGGCTCGACCCTTGGCGGGGGCGAAGCCAGCAACCGACCCGTCCGTTCGGGCAGTCCGGGCGACGTGGCGATCATGCTGGGGTACGCGAACCGGGTCATCATCGTCCCGGGTTACGGGCTCGCGGTCGCGCAGGCGCAGCACACGCTGCGTCAACTGGTGGACGAGCTGACCGCCCGAGGGATCCAGGTGGACTACGCGATCCACCCGGTGGCCGGTCGGATGCCCGGCCACATGAACGTCCTGCTGGCCGAGGCCCAGGTTCCCTATGAACAGCTCAAGGAGATGTCGGAGATCGATTCCGACTTCGACAACACCGATGTGGCGCTGGTTGTCGGCGCCAACGATGTGGTCAACCCGGCTGCCGAGACCACGCCCGGCGCCCCGATCTACGGCATGCCGATCCTGCACGCGGACCACGCGCGGCAGGTCGTCTTCATGAAGCGCTCGATGCGCCCCGGGTTTGCCGGCATAGAGAACGATCTGCTGTTTGAGCCGAAGACGACGCTGCTGTTCGGCGACGCCAAGGAAACCATGGCAAAGCTGCTGGCTGAGGTCAAGGAGCTGTAGCCGCCGGGAGACAATGGGGCGTGATCGAGTACCGCACGCCGACCGAGATCGAGCAGATGCGCCCGGCCGGCCGCTTCGTCGGCGATGTGCTGACTGCGCTGGCCGCGTACGCCGACGTCGGGGTCAACCTGCTCGAGCTGGACGAGTTCGCCCACCAGATGATCCGTGACCGGGGTGCGACTTCGTGTTACATCGACTACCACCCCTCGTTCGGCGGCAGTCCCTTCGGCAAGGTGCTCTGCACATCGGTCAACGACGCGGTGCTGCACGGACTACCCCATGACTACGCTCTCGCCGACGGCGATCTGCTCAGCGTCGACTTCGCGGCGTCGGTGGATGGCTGGGTCGCCGACTCGGCGCTGTCGGTGATCGTCGGCGATCCCGATACCCGCGACCAACTTCTGATCGACACGACCGTGAAGGCGCTGGCGGCCGGCATCGAAGCGGCCCGCCCCGGCAACAAGCTCGGTGACATCTCGTTCGCCATCGCCCGGGTGGCCACCCAGGCGGGCTACAAGATCAACACCGACTTCGGCGGACACGGTGTCGGCCGGAGCATGCACGGGGACCCGCATGTGCCCAACAACGGCCGGCGCGGGCGCGGACTGCCCCTGCGGCCCGGCCTCGTCATCGCGATCGAGCCGTGGTTTCTGCAGGGCACCGACAAGATCTACACCGATGCCGACGGCTGGACGTTGCGCAGTCGGGACGGGTCGCGGGGTGCCCACTCCGAGCACACGATCGCCATCACGCCCGACGGCCCCTTGATCCTCACCGCTCGCGGCTGACATCTCCGGATTTGGGACGGCTACGCCTACCACTCCAGTCCCGATCAGCACCGATCAGACCTTCGTCGGGCCAACGAGATCATGGCTTCCGGATCGTTGCTGGGACGCTTCAGCTGGACCGACGTGCTCAGCGAGCCTGACGATTTCATCCGCACCGTGCGGGCAGCCTGGAGAAACCCGACGGGACCCCGACTCGAGCTCCGCCCCGTGAGGCAAGCTCGATGAGTGTCGCCGACATGTCGGGTCTGGAACACTCGTCAACTCACCGGTGGACGATCACCTTGTCCCCGACCTGGACCTGGTTGAACAGCCATTGGATCCCCGACAGATTGCGCACGTTGATGCATCCGTGCGAGGCTCCGTTGTAGCCGCGCGCGGCGAAGTCCGGCGAGTAGTGCACGGCCTGCCCGCCGCTGAAGAACATCGCATACGGCATGCGTGTGTGGTAGATCGTCGATACGTGATCGCGAGACTTCCACCCAACCGAGAACGACCCCTCGCGAGTCGGCAGTTCCTGAGAGCCGAACCGGACGTCCACCCGCAGTTTGGCCTGGCCGTTGACCACCCAGACCAGTGAGTTGGTCCGTTTGCTCACGCAGATCGCCCGACCGGTCATGCAGCGGGAGTCCAGACCGGTCGCAGACGGTTTCGGGGCACGGTTGTGCTGCTCGTCGCTGGTCGGCGTCCGCGTCATCGCCCGAAGTCGATCCAGAGTGCGCTGGTCGACATAGCCGGTGACCGGGATCGCCCGCTTCGCCTGGAAGCCCTTCACGGCGGTCGTCGTGACGCTGCCGTAGTTCCCGGTGACATTGCCGGAGTACCAGGCGATCTGCTTGAGCCGAGCCTGGAGGTCACGGACCCGATCGCCCGACGATCCCTGCTTCATGATGGCCGGGCCGGGCACCAGCTTGTTGTGCATCTCGGCCTTGCTCGGCTTCCCGGTCATCTTGGTCAGGGCGACCCAGGTCTCGTTGTCGACCGCGCCGGACTTGGTGATCTTCCGCTTGACCTGGAAGCCCTTGACCCCCTTGACCGTCGAACCCTGGTAGGTGCCCGAGATGGAGCCCGAATACCACGCGAGCTGGCGCAGCCGGTGCTGGAGCTCGCGGACCTTCTCACCCGTGTCGCCCTTCTCCAGCAGGTACGCCGGTTTCGCCGGAACCGGCTTCGCGCTCGGCTTGGCTGTCGACGGCGCCGTCGATGACGGCACGGGCGTGGTGGGGGTCGCCGCAGCCGGGGTGGTCCCGGAGGTCGGGGTTGTCGCGGCGGTCGGGGCACCCGTCGACGGATCGACCGATGTGGCTCGTTCGGCCAGCGCGGCGCAACCCGATACCGCGGTGAGCGCGGCGATCAGCAGGGCCGGGCCGGCCAGGCGACGCATCCGTGTCATGCCACTCCTCGGGGCTGGTCGAGCAGACTCCGGGTCAGGAGTGAACACAGTAAGCGGACTGTCGGGTGGAAAACCAATCGGCGGCACCGCCCGATGCCGGACCGTTACTGCGCTGTCGGCGCTTCGTCTGCTTGCCTTGCCTCATGACCTGGAAGCCGTCGAGGAGATCAACAGTGCCACCGTTCGCGGTGATGAGCGTGCTGCAGCGGGTGGCCGAGCTGCGGGCCGCCGGTCGCGACGTGATCTCGCTGTGCGCGGGAGAGCCGTCGCAGGGAGCGCCTACCGACGTACGTCGTCGAGCGGCGGAACTGATGAGCGGCACCGTTTTCCTCGGCTACAGCGAAACGTTCGGGATCCGAGCGCTGCGTGAACAGCTGGCGAAGCATTACGACCGCTGGTACGGGCTCGAGATCGATCCGGCGCAGATCGCGCTCACCACCGGCTCGTCCGGCGCGTTCTTGATGAGCTTCCTCGCCGCCTTCGACCCCGGCGACCGGGTGGCTCTGAGCCGGCCCGGCTACCCGGCGTACCGCAACATCCTCACCTCGCTCGGCTGCGAGGTGGTGGAGTTGGAGTGCGGACCCGAGCAGCGGTTCCAGCCGACCGTCGAACAGCTCGACGAGGCCGGTCCGCTCGCCGGTCTGGTCCTGGCGTCTCCGGCCAATCCGACCGGAACCATGTTGTCCGCCGACCAGCTGGCCGACCTGTCGGCCTGGTGCAGCGCGGCCGACGTACGACTGGTCAGCGACGAGATCTACCACGGCATCACCTACACAGACTCCCGCGGCGAGTGCGCGTGGCGTCACGATCGGAGCGCGGTGGTGATCTCGTCGTTCTCCAAGTACTGGGGGATGACCGGTTGGCGGCTCGGGTGGGCCTTGGTGCCCGAAGACCTGCTCGGCGCCTTCGACGCCTTGGCCGGAAACTACGCCCTGTGCCCACCCGTCCCGGCCCAACACGCGGCGATCGCGGCGTTCACCGACGCGTCGTACGACGAAGCCGACGCTGCGGTGGCGGAGTTCGCCGGCGCCCGAACGGCACTGTTGGATCGAGTCGCCGAGCTGGGGTGGACCGACATCGCCCCCGCCGACGGGGCGTTCTACGTCTATGCGGGGCTGGGCGAGCAGCTCACCGATCACCCCGACTCCGCCGCCTGGTGCGCCGACCTGCTCGACACGACCGGAGTCGCGCTGACCCCCGGCAACGACTTCGACCCCGTCGCCGGCGGCCGCACCGTGCGGGTGTCCCTGGCCGCCGGCGCCGGACCCGTCGAGACGGCGGTCGAGCGGATCATCGGCTTCCAGTCGGGCGGCTGAGTCCAGCCGGCTACTGCCCTCGACGTCTGCGACCCAGCCCGGACGAAAACCTGGAACGGACAACATCGGCGCTCGGCGGGACAACACCTCGGCCAACACCGGTGCGCGAGAGTCGGGCTACCTCGAGAAGACAGGAGCCCGTCGATGCGCAGCACGACCACTTTCGGCCCCACTGGATTGCGTAAAGCCCTCAATGCCGAGTGGGCAGATCTGGTCGCCGCCTCGACCGGCATGCCCAAGAGGTGGCGCCTCGCGTGTCCCGCGCTGAGCGAGTGCCGCTCGCTCGAAGACGTGTTGTGTCGCATCCGGGAGCGACCCGATCCGGTCCTGTACGCCCTGCTGTCGCTGTGCCGCGACGGCGACTTGTCGGCGGGTCGGGTCGTGCTGCAGGCGATGCTCGGCAAGCTGGTGCGGATGGCGGCGGTCGACCCCGAGGCGGGTCTCGACGACTACGTCTCTGCCCTCTGGTTGCGGATCCGCACCTATCCCCTGGTCCAGCGGCCGGCCCGGATCGCGGGCAACCTGGCGTTGGACACGCTCAAGTCGGTACAGCATTCGAGATATGTCCCCCATGGGATCGACGTCACTCCCTACCCGCCATCCGCCTTCGTCGACGAACTCTGGGCGCTCATGGAACCCGGCGATGACGAACTGGCCGCACGGCGGGTGATCCGGACGGCCGCCGAGCTCGGGCTGATCAACTGCGAGACCAGGGATGTGCTGACCAGTGTGTACGCCGACGGTCTGAGCGGCGCTGCGGCTGGGACCAGGCACGGCAAGAGCCCGGGAGCGATCCGGGTCCAGTGCCATACCGCGGTGCGTCGACTGGCTCGCCACGCTCACCTGCTCGCCGACGCAGCCTGAGCCGGGCCGGCACACCGTGGCCAGTTGACGATTGCGCTCATGGGGTCGACCATCACGCGAAGCAGTTCCTTGCCAGCGAGGTCCACAAAAGTCCAGGGCGCGATCGCGAGGAGTATCCGGCGCAAGATTTCCGGAGGCGATCACCGGTGGCGTACGATCGTGCGTCGGTCGGCTGCCTCGCGGCCGCCCGGGGCCATGGCGCAATTGGTAGCGCACCTGCTTTGCAAGCAGGGGGTTAGGGGTTCGAGTCCCCTTGGCTCCACCAAGTAAAATGCCTAGTCAGAGCCGATTTTCTGCCGGTTTCTGGCTTAACCCCATGCTGATTTGCTTGGGCCTCTGGGGGACTGGCGGGGGAAGAGCCCGAGTAGCTGGGGAGCGACGCGGTGGCGGCAACCGAGATGCCGCCCGAGGTGACTCGGCGGTCGTCGCGGGCGAAGCAGCAGCGTGGCGCGAAGCGTCAAATCGCGCCCAGCCCGATGAGCCTCGGCGGGACGTCCGACTACGATGCCCGTCGCGACAGAGAAGTCCGGCCCAGCGTCTGCGAGGCGTCTTGAGTAGCTGCATTACCTCCTCGAAGCTCCCGGCAGATAAGCAAACACCACACGACTCTCGGACGGACTTCTGGGAACGCGCCCAGATTGGCCCTGGCCTGGTTAGTCTTCCTCTGCATCACCTGACCCCACCCCGAGGAGGTCGATGTCTTTCGTCGCCTGGCTGGACCACTCAACTGACGACGAGCGCCGCGTGCGCGAGATGATTCGGTTGTTCGACCAGCCGGAGACCCAAGACGCCCTCGGCTTCGGCCAGGTCCGCGACGCGTACGGCGACCTCCTATTCCCGGGGACTTCCACGCTGCATACCCGAGCAAAATACTTACTTTTCATCCCCTGGTGCTCGATCACGGCAGCAGCACGCGGCTACACCGGGGAACGCCTTGAACGAGCCAGCCGCGACAACGAACGTCGGCTCATCCAGACCCTTAGCTCGATGCCCGACGTTCGAGGCCTGATCGGAGGTAGACGCGGGTGGACGGTTCGCAATCTGCCGTCGGGGACGTACGGCACCGCGCTCGAGCGCTGGCACATCCGAGGCAACGAGGACCAACTCGTTCCGTCTTCCGACGACGACGGTGAGCTTGTCGCCGCCACACACGGCTGGCACCGCCGCTTGCCGGCGCCACCGCTCGGATTCCCAGAGCGAGCCCCTGGCGCATTCACGCTCGACTACGCCGAGGCCGAGTACCTCCAGGGCCGGCTACTGAGCATCGACGGTCCGCAATCGCTCTTCGCCTACCTCGCCGACCGGTGCGGCCCCGCGATCGAGGCTGCCCGTCTCTGGGAGGAACCAACTGTGGAGCAGGCGCCGCCGCCCATCAGAGACGATGTCCGACTGGCTGAGACGTTCTCGACGATTTCGCACGGCGCAAACCTGCTCTACAACTACCTCGTCGCTCGGAAGTACGAGCAGGACGGCTGGACGACGGTCGAGAATCCGGTCGAACGCTACGGGGCGCGGCTCGACGATTGGGCGGACGAACTGCAACGGCTTGGAGCGTCCTGGCCCTCGTGGCGGGACATCCGGACCAGGGCAGCCAAAGAGAACGCCAACGTGCTGCACAACACGGGCCTCGACGCCTTCGCGGATATCTGGTTCGAACTGGTTGCCCGGGAAGACCCTCACACCGCTTGGCGCTCGGAAGAGGTACATGCGCTGGTACGGACTCGTGAGATCTCGATCAAGAAGCTGCAGTCTCGATTCACCAACCCCACGATGCTTTCGCGCTGGGGCGGATCAAGTGGCATCGGAGCGTTCGAGTTCCGCTGGACCCAGGCTCGGCAGCTACTGAACGACATCGCCACAGGGTTGAGGGGCGACGACCTTGCCGACGCCTGACGAGCGAGTGGCGCTGATCAGCGCGCTGCGCCCGCCGCCGGGGATGGTCTTGGGTCAAGCCGTCGCGACGACCTTCATCCTCGACCTGGAGACCGCGATGAGCATCCCGATCGCTTTCGCCCGGGGGCGGAGCCACGAACTCACCGACCCCATCTCGGTGATGGAAGCACTGCGGGACTGCCGGGACCGGATCGACATCTTCTGCCAAGCCGGAGCGATTCGTCCGCCGACGACCCAGTCGACGTTGTTCGCCTTCCTCGAGCCGATGATCACTCAGGTCTGGGAACGCTCACGCTTGTTCCACCCGAAGATCTGGCTCCTTCGCTACGACAGCCCACAGGGCTCCCGGATGCGGCTGCTGGTTCTCACGCGCAACCTGACGGCCGACCGCGCCTGGGATCTCGCCGTGTCCCTGGACGGAGAGGTCGACCCCAAGCAAAAGCGCGACCGTTCCCTGCCCGAGCTCGTGACGTGGGCCATCGGCCACACCAAGGGCCCGGCGCTCGACGAACGCCGTAGGGAGAGGCTGCAAGGACTGCTCGACGACGCCGCCTGCACCGCCTGGGAGAAGCCGGCTGACGCGTGGGACGTCACCCTCCACGCGCTCGGCGTCGGACTACCGAACACTCTCAAGCTTGCCGGGACCCGCGCGCTCGTGGTGTCGCCGTTCGTGCAGAGCGACGGTCTTGAACGCATCGACGCCCGCAGCCGTGTCCTGGTGTCCCGCCCTGAGGAGCTCGACCGGCTCGACGACTCGACCGTGACGAACGTCGAGGCGCGAGTCCTGAATGAGGCCGCCTGGCTGTCCGAAGGCGGAGAGGACAATCGGCTGACCGGCCTGCACGCGAAGGCGTACGTGATCGAGTACGACCGTCGCGCCTGGAACATCCTGGGCTCGCCGAACGCCACCCGTCCGGGTCTGGCCGGCGACCAGCGATCCAACATCGAGTTCGCCGTGACCATCGAGGGATCGAAGAGGGACTTCGGCGTCGACCGCTGGCTGAGTGACGACAACCTCGGACATCTGCTGGTGGCTTATGACCGGCAGGAACCCGGTGGGTCGGACAAGACCGCCGAGGCCCTCGAGAGCACCCTCCGCGGTCTCGCGGGTGTCCCATTCAGCGCTCGGGCCGTTCCCGACGGGCAGTCCTGGTCAGAGCATGTTTGGCCGGACGAGCCGCTGCACTACCCGACGACGCAGCAGGTGGGGGTCGAGCTCCTGACGGTGCGCGGCAGGCGGCACCAGTGGCGCAACGGGTCCGAGGAGGCCGTGTCCTTCGCCTCCCTCGTGATCCCCGAGATCACGCCATTCCTCATTCTCACCGTCGAGCAGGACGGTCGGTCGGCTTCAGCCTGCGTACGGGCGACCCTCTTCGACGACGCACCTGACCGCCTCGATCACGTGCTGACGGGCCAGGTCGACACCGCAGAGAAGTTCCTGCGCTGGCTTCTGATGCTGCTCGCCGATGACCCCGGAGCCAGCTTCCTCGTCACTCTGGACGAAGACCGTTCGGGCGGCTCCTGGCTGATGCAGGCACAGCAGCGCGGGCTGTTCGAAGCCATGGTCACGAGCCTCGCGGATCACCCCGAGCAGCTTCACCTGATCGAGCGTTTCGTCTCCAATGTCGTCAGCGCGCATGACAACCGCCGGGTCCTGCCCGACGGCTTCCTCGAGCTCTGGAAGGTCGTTCGCACCGCCCTCGCGGAAGGTGCAGAGGCGTGACGCGCTTCGACGCTGCGCCGATCCTCGAGGGTCTGAAGGACTTCCAGCGCGCCACCGTTGAGCACGTCGTGAACCGCTTCTACGGCGACTCCCCCACGAAGCGCTTCCTCGTCGCGGATGAGACAGGCCTGGGCAAGTCCGTCGTGGCGCGTGGAGTGGTGGCGCGCGTCATCGAGCGGCTGCAGGACGATCCGCAGGTCGACCGGATCGACATCGTCTACGTCTGCTCGAACTTCGACATCGCTCGCCAGAACCTGAAGCGACTGGACGTAACCGGTGGATCGGCCACGGTCTCGACCACTCGGCTCACACTGCTCGCTCGCGACGCACGGACCTTCGAAGGCGCGGTGGACGTGGCAGCGACTCCGGTCAACGTCATCGCGTTCACTCCCGGCACCTCGTTCAGCAGTGGGTGGGCCACCGGGCATGCCGAAGAACGGGCATTGCTGTACGTGATGCTCGCCGAGGCCCTCGAACTCGGGAGACAGCAGAAGGACTACGCGGTCACGCTCCTTCGGGCGACAGCCACCAGGAATGGGTTTGAAGGCGCCATCACCAACACCCGACGCGCGCTCGACGGTCCGCCCGACGAGGGCATCTCCAACGCGTTCTGGAGCGAGGTGCAGCGGCGCGGCTTGGACGTGCGCTTCCTCGACCTGCTCCAGTTGCTGATCGACAAGCGCGCGATGGACGTGTCCGACGCGCTGTGGCCTGAGGTTCGCCGGCTGATCAGTGATCTGCGGCAGTGCCTCGCTCGGGCGTCGGTCGAACGACTCGAACCCGATCTGGTGATCTTCGATGAGTTCCAGCGGTTCCGGCACCTGATGGATCCTGAGCAGGGCGGAGAGAGCGCCGAGCTCGCGGAGGCTCTGTACGACCATCGCGACACTCGCCTGCTGCTCCTGTCGGCCACCCCGTACAAGCCCTTCACCAGCGTCGAAGAGAGCTCGGCCGGCGAGGATCACTACAAGGACTTCCGGAGGACGCTGGGCTTCCTGGCCCAGGACGAGGACTGGGATCGCGAGGTCGACCACGCGCTCGCCGACTACCGCCGTTCACTGCTGACGGGCGATGACGCTGACGCACCTCGAGCCCGGGAGCGCGTGCGTCGGCTGCTCCTCCAGATGATGAGCCGTACGGAGCGTCCGACGCTGGGTGAGGTGGGCGAGGCCAAGACTGGCGCCCCTCGGCACGACGGCATGCTGAGGGAGCACATGTCCACGGCCGACGACCTCTTGCCTGACGACCTCGTCTCGTACGTGGCCATGCGTCAACTTGCCACGACCATCGATGCCCACATGTCGCTCGACTACTGGAAGTCCGCGCCCTACTTTCTGAACTTCGCCGAGAGCTACCAGATCGGGCAGCGCATCAAGGAGCGGCTGGAGCAACGCGATATCGGCGAGCTGCTATCCGGTCTGAGCCTGATCGATCGGCATGCCGTCCAGCGGTTCGACGAAATCGGTCTCGGCAACGCCCGTCTGCGGGCAGTCGCTGCCCAGACCGTTGACGCGGGCTGGTGGAAGCTGCTCTGGATGCCGCCATCGATGCCGTACGTCCAACTCGAGGAGCCGTTCGCCGCCCTGCGTGAGTCGGGCATCACCAAGCGGCTCGTGTTCTCCGAGTGGAACGCCACCCCGGCCGCCGTGGCCTCGTTGATCAGCTACGAGGTCGACCGGCATCTGATGGGTGGACGCGGGCTCGAGAACGATCCGATAGCGATCCGCAACGCCACGCGCCGTCTCGCCCTACGGTTCGATCAGCCCCGGCCAAGCCAGACGGCGATCGCATTGTTCTGGCCGCAGCCGGAGCTCGCCGAGCTCTGTGACCCACTCGTCTTGGCGCGATCGAGCCGGCAGCTCCTCTCGAGCGCCGCGGCGACCGCAGACGCCGAGTCACTGATTGCAGAAAGGGTCAATGGGAACGGTGGAGAGATTGGTGCATCGGCAGCCGAGCTCGCCCTGCGTTGGCCACTCCAGCGGCAACCTGACGCGCGCGGCCTCCCGGGAGGCAACGATTCCAAAGTCGACGACACCGACCTCCGGGGCTGGGACCGAGCTATGGAGGAGACGCTCCAGCTCGAACGACGGCCGGCGTCTGCGGCGGACGTGGAGCGCGAAAGTAGCGAGCTGGCAGCCCTGGCGCTCTTCGCCCCGGGCAACGCTGCTTGGCGGGCGGTCAAGCGACTCCTTGGTGAGAGCGACACCGTCACCCTGGAAGGCAGATGGCGAGCTGCGCTGACTATCGCCACAGGGCTCCGGACTCTCTTCCAGCGCCCCGAGTCGGTTTTGGTCATCGAGCAAGGTGTCGGGGAGAACGACGCTGGAGACAGCTACTGGCGTCAGGTGCTTGCCTACTGCGCAGCCGGCGATCTGCAAGCTGTCCTCGACGAGTACTTGCACCACCTCAGGAGCGAGAAACCGAGCGGACCGCTGGACGACGAGACGCTCCTCCAGCTGGCGACGTCGGCCTCAGACGTCCTGTCGCTCCGGGCTGTGACCCTCCGCGCCTTCGACCCACACGCCCCGGCAGACCCGATCATGATGCGCTGCCGGTTCGCCCTGCGCTACGGTGCCCGTGAGGGATCCGGGACGGACCAGGTGCGCGCGAGCGAGGTGCGCGCCGCGTTCAACAGCCCGTTCTGGCCCTTCGTCATCGCCACGACCAGCGCTGGACAGGAAGGTATTGACTTCCACTGGTGGTGCTCAGCCGTCATCCACTGGAACACACCGAGCAACCCCGTCGACTTCGAGCAGCGCGAAGGTCGCGTACACCGCTTCGGTGGTCACGCGGTCCGGCGTAACGTCGCCGCCGCACATCGTGACGACGTGCTGGGGTCGAGCGATGTTGACCCATGGCGGGCCGCCTACGACGCGGCGCTGGCAGCCTCTGATGACCTCGGAGAGTTCTCGCCTTACTGGGTCTTCCCGGGCGCGGCAAAGATCGAACGCCACGTGCTCCCGTATCCCCTGAGCCGTGACTTGAGCCGCTATGAGCAGCTGAAGGTCGACTTGGCCACCTACCGTCTGGCCTTCGGGCAGCCTCGGCAGGAAGACATGCTCGAGCTGATGAAGAGGCAAGGGACGACGCGAAGTTCCGAGCCGCTGGATTTGCGACCTCCTAGTGCGCAGGTCGTGAAGTGCACCACACCAGTCAGAAAGGACGTCGAATGACGACGGACAGCGATGAGCCGAAGAACGACCAGCCAAAGCCGACTGATGCGAGCTCGGCTCGCGACGCCACTAATGGCGCCGACCTGATGCTCATCCAAGTAGCTGAAGACGCAGCTGTGGTGTTCGGCGCGAGCGCGCCGTCCTGGCTCGATGTGCAGCCTCTTCTTGGCGCGACGCCGGCTGATCACACGCGCCTCGTCGACGCGGCTGTCCTCGCAGTCGGCGTCGGCAACGTTGCTCTACAGTTGAGCCCCGCATTGATGGCCGCAAGGCATCGTTCAGTTCAGCTGTCTCCGGTAACTTTGGCTGCGCTGCAGACGATGACGCCGATCGTTGGAGCGAATGGCTGGAACATCGGGACCCTCGCTGCGGGAAGCCAGTTCGGCCACAGTGTCCAGTGGGCGCCGATGGCCGCGGCCAGTGGCGCCAGCTTCGCGGCGACCTTGGGGCCGTCGCTGGCGCTGGTGGGAATCCAGATCCAGCTGATGCAGATCAGCCGCAAGGTCGACGCGAACATCGCCCTGACCAAAGACGTCTTGGCGGAGCTGAAGTGGGCGAATGACGCCGACCTGGTTGCTCTCCTTCGTATCGTGCGCCGCGCCTATGAGGAGGCAGTGTCGATCGGGGCAGTCACCTCCGCCATCTACGGCGAGATCCAAGGCAAGGAGCACCTGCTCGACAAGTGCCGCACCCTGCTGATGATCCGTATCCATGCCTACGTCGAAGAGCTGAACGCCGCTACGACGCGCGATGGACGGCGCAAGTGGATCACCGACCACGGGGAGAGGTGCCTAGACGACCTTCAGTCGCTGATCCAGATTCACCAGACATGGTTCGTGTTTCAGGCGCTCCGCGCAGCAAGCGTGGCGGAAGCTGACTCGTCCGAGCGCGGGCTCAATCTCGTGACGCGGATACGTGCCGTGGCGACGAAGGAGAACGAATCCACAGTCGCCCTCATCATCGGCGTTGCCGACCGCCTCCAGCGCGCGCTCGGCCTGCTCGTGGAGTCTGGTAACCGACGGCTCGGGCACTTCAAGTCTGCGAGGGACGCCCGCCTGCAGGCGCAGACGCTACGGACCTTGGTTATGGCGGCGGTTGCTGCTGCTGGTCCTGACCCGGCCGAGCCGGAGATTGTTCTAGCGCAATCGGACAAGTTGAGCAAGGCATGCCGGATGCTTCCGCTGCTGATCGAGATCGATCAGCCGCCCATGCTCGCCGGTTCGTGCGTCGTTGACTTCGCTCCCAACACGATCCGCGACTTCGACCGAAACGCATTCCTATTCATTCTGGCCAACGAGGTAGTCGTGACTCGCGAAAAGGCGCTCTTCAACGACCACCGCATCGAACGACGGCTTCCGGTAACCTCCATCCGCTTTGTGCGCGCGGATCTGGCGGCCCGAAAGATCGAGATC
Source organism: Propionibacteriales bacterium (assembly GCA_038257965.1). GTDB lineage: Bacteria > Actinomycetota > Actinomycetes > Propionibacteriales > Propionibacteriaceae > Microlunatus. Next base: position 3,485 of record JBBSQJ010000051.1, on the reverse strand, counting down.
GCTTCTACCGAGGGCTTCCTCAGCTTGACGTGGTCGCCTGAGGCCCTTACTGAGACAGTGACCTACGCCAACGACCTGTTGAGGTCTTTGATGAACCTGCCAGCCGACGAGATTCCCGATCGACCAAGGTCGACGGCCGCCCTCTTGGCCTCGGTCGCCGAGTTCGCCAACGAAATCAGCTGATCAAGTGCGCGTGGCACGTGGGTCGGCTGATGCCGTGCCTGCAGGGGACCTGCCGAGCCTACGAGGGGTGGTCGTGTTCCGCAAAGATCAGTCAGCCAAGTATCTGCTTGTCTCGGCAGTTGCGGCGCCTAGAGGATGACAGAAGGACGCCCAACCGCGCGTTGCCCACTCGAGCGAACCGCCGAGCTTCCTGACTTTGCTCAGTTGGATGATCTCCAGATGAAACGGTACATCGGCTCGGCACACGCCGGGCTAGGTGAGGTGTTGAAGACCGTCGCGCAACAGCGGCTGCACGTCGATCAGGACACGCTGGACCTCGACGACGGGCGGCCCGGGCACAACGAGGCGCCGATCGTGTCGAGTCAGGCCCGGTATCTGTGGGAGACGCCGAGCACTGCTTGTCGTGTGCACGGGTTGGACCGGGCCTGTGATGATGCGGTGTTCCGGGGGCTGTGGTGGCCCGGGTGATCGAGCCGGTCAGCAAGCTTGACTCGATCCGGGTGCTGGACGAGCTCGGGATCACCGCTCCGTCGTATCCCACGATCAAGCGGCGGCTGCCGGTGTATGCCAAGTCCGAGTGGCGGCTGCCGGTACTGAACATGTCGGGCTGGGCCCGGCGACGTTGGTGCTCTACGACGTCACCACGTGGTACTTCGAGACCGACCAGGGCGACGGGTTCCGTGAGCCCGGGTTCTGCAAGGAACGCCGGCTGGAGCCAAATATCACCGTCGGGTTGTTGACCGATATGCGCGGGTTCCATTGAGCGAGTCGGTCCCAAGAAGCTGCTGCGCGACCTGGAGTGCCACCCGCCCCTGCCGATCGGAGCACTATCAGCGTTGCCGTGGCTGCCCACCTTGAACACCTGAGAAGGATGTCCGCGAGCAGGTTGCACGTAGATGCGGATGACAAGCGCTGCCTGAACGCCGGGTAGACCCAACGCCGCACCAAGGACTTAAGGTATTGGCCAGCCACCTTTGCAGCAGCAAAGTGCAGCAGCAACAGCGCAGGATTCCACCCCGCAACGCGTTCCATCGCAGGGATCTACGCCTATCAATGCTTGCCGGTGACCCCTGCGTGGACTTTGTAAGCAGGGGGTTAGGGGTTCGAGTCCCCTTGGCTCCACCGAGTGAAATCGCAAGTCAGAGGCCATATTTCGCCGAGTTTTCACTGATCTCCATGCCAAGTCTTGGGCCTTTTGGGACCAGCCGGGAAAGCTTGCGAGCGCTTCGAACACGAGGGGCGGCGGGCAGCCGTGCTCCCCAGCGCGCGCGTGACTACGGTGTGATCGAGGACGCCAAGTTCAGGCCGGGCAGCAGCGCCTGCGTGGAGCCGGTTCAAGAACCTCGACGCCGACATCATGCACAAGACGGTCGCTACCGAAATGTTCCGCTTTCTGCAGCAGTCCGGAACCAGGGCGGCGGCGACGACCTACTCCGACCACATGAAGGACGCGCAGTTCATTCGTTCCGACTCCGGCGGTGCTGTCCAGGGCAGACATGTGCGGCAGACCTATATCGCTGTCGATAACACCTGACTACACTGAGGTTGGTGGACATCAGGGGGGAGCGGCGGTCTGCCGGTCTGAGCCAGTCCCAGTTGGCTCGCGCGGCTGGGGTTCCCCAGCCCAATCTGTCGGCGTACGAGAACGGTCGCCGGCTTCCCTCTCCAGATGTGGTCGAACGGATATACCGCGCACTCAAGGTGCGGCCGTCCGCGCGCGTACGGCAGCACCGAGAGTCGATCCGGGCAATCGTGGCCGAGCACCATGCCGCCGCGCCGCGCGTTTTCGGGTCTGTCGCGCGCGGCGAGGACGAGCCCGGGTCCGACGTCGACCTGCTGGTCGACTTCACCGATGAAGCCTCACTGCTCGACGAGATCGGCCTCCGGCTCGCGCTTTCCGATCTCCTCCGCGTCGAGGTCGACGTGGTCGCCGCTGACAGTCTCCGTGGTCGGATCCGCGAGCGGGTCCTTCGAGAAGCGGTGGAGGTGTGACCGAGTCGGATGTGAAGGCACGGGACGCGGCCGAACGCGTCATCGCGGTCTGCGACGTCCTCGCAGGCCTGATACCGCCAGATGTCAACGCCTTCGCGGCCGACGTACGCACGCAATGGGCGGTCGAGATGGGGCTCATCCGCATCGGAGAAGCCGTCAACCGAATCCCCAACGAAGTGCTCGCGCACCTCTCCGAGCAGCCTTGGCGAGAGATCATCGCCATGCGCAACTACGCCGCCCATCAGTACGACGATCCCGACCCACGCCGGGTATGGCGCACCGTCACCCGCGACGTTCCCCTCCTCCGCGCCTACCTCGCCGACAAGATGATCCCGGGGCTCGATCGATGATGCAACGGGTCCGCCAAGGGAACTGCGCCCCAACCGCGGCAGCCGCTCAGACCAGCCCGAACCGGCCGATCCCGACGAATCCGCGTCCTTCAGACGCGCAGGACCCATCCGATAAACCGGCCGACCAGCACACCGAGCAGCACCCCGGCGACCAGGGTGGCCGCCGCGACCACGACGGCGGCCAGCGTGGAGAGCTTCGTGACTAAGCACGTCACTTCGGCCGACACCGGAACGGCATGGAGCATGGACGAACCGGTCCGGTTGGGCACCGCGCACGATCTTCGGTGGCACAGCAACTTCGAGAGGGAGTCGACATGAACACAGCGGGGCAGCCCGATGTTGACTGGCGCGACTGGCTGCGGCGCTGGGACAGACAGCAGGAGGGCTACATCCCCGAGCGAGAAGCCCGCTTCACCGCGATGTTCGAGGCGGTCGAGCGGCTGCTGCCGGAGTCCTTCGTGGCGTTGGACCTGGCGTGCGGTCCAGGCTCGATCAGTCAGCGTCTGCTCGCTCGCTTCCCGGGCGCCCGGGCGGTCGCGGTAGACATGGATCCCGTGATGCTGGCGCTCGGCCAAGGCGCGCTCGGCACTCTGGGAGGTCGGTTGCGGTGGGTTGAGGCCGACCTGGCGTCTCCCGACTGGCTGGAGGCGCTGGGGGAGACGCAGTTCGACGTGGTGCTGAGTACGACCGCACTGCATTGGCTGTGGCCGGACACGCTGGAGCGCGTCTGCCACGACCTCGCTCGACTGTTGCGGCCCGGCGGCGTCTTCCTCAACGGCGACCATCTGGCCTACGGTTCGCGGTTGCCGACCCTGGAACGACTGAGCCAGAGTGTGCTCGACCAGCAGTGGTCCGACGGCGCCTTCACCGAGCGTGGCATCGAGACCGCCGAGCAGTGGTGGGCCGAGTTCGGCAGGGAACCGGCGCTGGCGTCCCTTCTGGCCGAGCGTGCCCGACGGT
>JBBSQJ010000050.1:0-21064 GCA_038257965.1 Propionibacteriales bacterium | reverse complement strand
TGGTCTGGCACGTGGGAGTCAAGGGCCTGCCGGGCCCCGACATCGCCCACCACAACATCCACTTCGGATCCGAGTGGGACACCGCTTTCGACGCGCTGCTGAAGCGCGGGGACCTGATGCCGGATCCGTCCCGACTGGTCACCGTGCCGTCGCTGGACGATCCGACGGCCGCGCCCGCCGGTTGTTCCACACTGTTCGTGCTGGAGCCGGTGCCCAATCTGGCGGCCGGCCGGGTGGACTGGTGTCGTGAAGCACCTAGGATGCGCGACCGGCTCGCCACCTTCCTCGCCGACGAGGGGTACCCGGCCGACATCGTCACCGAGCGACTCGTGACCCCGTTGGAGTGGCAGGCGCAGGGTATGGCGGCGGGTACGCCCTTCGCTCTGGCTCACACGTTTGCCCAGACCGGACCGTTCCGCCCGCCGAACGTCGAGCGGCGCGTCAACGGTCTCTTCTTCGCCGGCTCCGGCACCGTGCCGGGCGTCGGCGTACCGATGGTGTTGATCTCGGGGAAGCTGGCCGCGCAGCGCGCGACCTCATACCTCGGAGGTGATCGACGTTGACCCTGTCCGGAGAGCAGCTGCGGCTCCGCGAGGGGTATCGCCGTTGCGCGAAGCTGACCTGGCGCTACGGGACGACGTACTTCTGGGGCGCGGCCATGCTCCACAAGCCCCAGCGCAAGCACGTCTACGCCGTCTACGCCCTGTGCCGACTGGCCGACGACATCGTCGATCGGCCGGACGAGCGACCCGAGCCCGACCTGCGCCCTGAGCCGACTACCACGGGCCCCGAGCCGACTACTACGGGCCCCGAGCCCACTACGGGCCCCGAGCCGACCACTACGGGCCCCGAGCCGACTACTACGGGCCCTGAGCCTGTCGAAGGGCACACACCCCACCGGCGCCCCCTGGGCCCTGAGCCTGTCGAAGGGCACACACCCCACCCGCACCCCATGGGCCCTGAGCCTGTCGAAGGGCACCCGTCGGCGCCTCGACCAGCCAGGGGGTCATCCACCGCCGATCGGCTGTACGGCTTCGCCGATCGCTTCCGCACGGATCTGGCGGCCGGCGGCAGCGACGACCCGGTGCTGGCGGCGGTCGTGCACACCGCGATGGCGGCGAAGATCGATCCTGAGTGCTTCGACCGGTTCTTCGCCGCCATGGCGATGGATCTGACCACCAGCCGCTACGACACCTGGCAAGACCTGCTCGGCTACATGGAGGGGTCTGCGGCGGTCATCGGGGAGATGATGCTGCCGGTGCTGGAGCCGCTCGATCCCAGCGCGAAACCGCCGGCGCGCTCGCTGGGATTCGCCTTCCAGCTCACGAACTTCCTGCGCGACATCCGCGAGGACATCGACCGCGGTCGGGTCTACGTGCCTCAGGAGGACCTCGACAACTTCGGCGTGGATCTGCGAGTGCGTCGCTCGACAGCGGAGTTCAAGGCCTTGATGGCGTACGAGATCGAGCGCAACCGCGCCCTCTACACCTTCGCCGACACCGGGATCGCTCTGCTACCGCCCCGCTCAGCCCGCTGCGTCAGCGCCGCTCGCGTCCTCTATTCACAGATCCTCGATCGAATCGAGGCAGCAGAGATGAACATCTGGACCCGCCGGGTCCGGGTGCCGACGATCACCAAGGCCACCACGGCGGCCCGGATCATGCTCACCGGGCCGCCCAAGATCCTCACCACGGAAAGGCGGCCCAGTGTCACTTCGGACGCGCAATGACCCGGCCGGTCCGCCGGCAACGCTGTCGGACCAGATTCGATCGCGGATCCCCATTTCGCGGGTACCCCAGCCGCGCGAGGACCGGATGACCTCGACGTGGCGGCTGGCCCGACCTGCCCGGATCGCGGCGGCGCTCGCGGCGTCGCAGGCGCAGAACTCGGGCGGCTGGTTCGTCGCTGGGATCAGCTCCGACGTCGGCCGCGACGTGTCGATCGCCAGGACCATCGCGGGCCGGGAAGTCACATTCTGGCGTACGTCGGACGGGACCTTGGTCGCCGGACCAGGGGCGTGTCCGCATCTGGGGGCGCTACTGGACGACTGCCCGGTGCTCGGGGGGACCATGTACTGCCGCTGGCACGGACTCGCCCTCACGGCGGAAGGCGACCGGACCTGGAGTCCCTTCCGCGCCCACGACGACGGGGTGCTGATCTGGGTCGGCCTGCCGACTGCCGGCGAGGAACCGACGGACCGCCCGACCCTGCCGCCTCGGCCACCGCACTCACAGTCGGTCACCGCCGTGATCCACGAGCGCGGCAGGTGCGAGCCGCAGGACGTGATCGCCAACCGTCTGGACCCGTGGCACGGATCCTGGTTCCACCCGTACGCGTTCTCGCATCTGAGTGTCGACGATTCGGCGAGCGACGACCGGCGCCTCGTGGTCGATGTCACCTTCCGGCTGAACCGGACCTGGGGCGTGCCGGTGCGAGCGGAGTTCACCTGCCCGGACACCCGCACGATCGTGATGCGGATCATCGAAGGCGAGGGCACGGGCAGTGTGGTGGAGACGCACGCGACGCCGACCGGCGTGGACGCCGACGGCCAGCCCGTCACGATCATGACGGAGGCGACGATCGCCTACTCCGACCGACCCGGTTTCGCCGTTGCCCGCTGGCTTTCGCCCGTGCTGAAGCCGTCGATTCGACGAACCGCGCGCAAGCTCTGGGTCGACGATCTCGCGTACGCCCAGCGCCGCTACGAGCTCCGCTCGCGCGACGAGTTCCCGGGCTGACAGATCCGCGAGTAGTCGTGCCCTGAGCCTGCCGACCGATGCGCCCTGAGCCTGCCGACCGATGCGGCTTAAGCCCGTCGACCGATGTGCCCTGAGCCTGCCGACCCACGTGCCCTGAGCCCGTCGAAGGGCATCCGCGGCTTGCCGATGTGCCCTGAGCCCGTCGACCGATGCGCCCTGAGCCTGTCGAAGGGCGGCTTGCCGATGTGCCCTGAGCCCGTCGACCGATGTGCCCTGAGCCTGTCGAAGGGCATCCGCGGGTTCGCCGACGAGCGAGCCGGCGTGGTGGTGACCGTGACCGGGATGATGGTGGCCTTGTGCGGCCTCGGGTTCGCCGCCGTCAATCTCGTCTTCAGCAAAGATGCGGCTGCAGATCGCGGCGCGGCTCGAGACGTAGCTCGATGACGGGCATGTCGGAGCCTCGTTCGATCGTGCGCCCGAGGGTGTTCTCGATGACCGCCTTGAGCTTCTCCCACGCCTTGGCATGCCGCGCGATGTAGGCATCGAGTGCGGCGTCGGCGTCGCGGTCGCTGAGCCGCTGCGCCTTCGCCGGCAGCGCCCGCCGACCGCGCACCCACACCCGCGCAGACGGGTTGGCCTGAAGGTTGCGGTACCACTGGGCCTGGGCACCGAAGGCGGAGACGACCAGGTAGACGTCAGGTGCTGGGTGCCCCAACACTTCCAGGACCACGTACCGGCGCGCACCGGAGGTCCGGCCGATGTGCTCGAGCATCAGTATCCGAGAACCGACCAGGAACCCGAGCCGGACCTTGTACAGGTGGATCGGCGCGCGCATCAGCCACCGGGTCCGCAGTACTCGGGTCCCGGCAGCGGCGAGGCGGGAAGGCGGCGGTGGTGACGAGGTGTTGCTCATCGTGGTGACCTCCATGTCAATGAGGGGTGGTCGAGGGATGGTCCGCCGTACGGGCGTCACGGCCCGATTCGCGAGACGTCAGGTTGTAATCCGGGCACCTCGCCACGAGCGTGGGTCCGCGATTCCTCTCGCGGTTGCTTGTTGCCGCCGAGGCCCGCGCCGTAGACCGCGAGAACCTCGGCCCCCCAGCGCTGCAGGCCGCCGACCGACAGCGGGTCCTCCCCGAGGACGTCGGCAAGATGGTTGCGGAAGGTCAGGACGGCGAGGTCGTTCAGGAGCAGGAAGGCGGCCCGCACCGCTGGGTCCGCGCCGCCATCGGCGGTCCCGACACAAATCATCAGGTCCAGCGCTTCGGTGGCGACCGCATACAGCCGCCGGAACAGCGCCGAGCCAGCCGCGCCTCCATCGACGAGCATCCTGATGAGATAGGCAGGCACCGACGAACCGGGCGGCAGGAACTGCGCGACCATTTCAGCGAGCGTCGGTAGTTCATCGGGGCGAGACATCGGGGCGGCCCGCTCGGTCACCGGCGCCAGCATCGCCTCGAAGACGGCGATCACATGCTCGTCGGCCGCCTCCCGAAGCCCGTCCTTGGACCCGAAGTGTTGAATGACGAGGGCAGGCGACACGCCCGCTGCGGTCGCGACCTCCCGGATCGTGATTGCCGCCGCCCCTTTCGCCGCGAACAGCCGCAATGCCTCATCGCGGATGCGCGCCCGGGCCGTCCTATCGTCTGGTAAACCCATGTTCCTTATTGTAAACACGCGTTCATCACATCGCCAGTCAAAAGCACCGACCACTCCGCTCACCGGCCGCCGCCGACAACCATCTGGGCCCGCCACAGAGTGACCAGATTCGCTCCGCTTAAGCGGCTTCGAACAGATCGTTGAAGCCCTGGCCTTCCAGGCCGTTCAGCACGTCTGGGCAGAAGAGCACGGACCAGTACGGGATGCCCAGCTTCTCAGCAACCGTCGGCGCGACGAACTGCGACATGGCTGTCGCCACGATCATGTCGCATCCGGCAGCCGCAGCGACCACCGTGTCGTACTGGGCGGCGATGAAGTCGGCCACGCGGCGATGGCGCTCCTCGGCCGTCGGCGGCCGCTCCCACGAGCGCCACGGTTTGCCGAACGGCACGATGGCCACGCCTTCGCGGATCAACAGCTCCGCCCCGAGGGCCTGCAGCTGCAGCGCGAGAGCCACGATTGGTTGAATGTCCCCTCGTGACCCGTACGTCGACAACAACGCGCGCGTCTCATCACCTCCAACTCATCGGTTCAGCTTGCGTCGGCTCGCACGGCCTCATGAGTGGGCCAGCAGCCCACTCGCCGTGAGGACGACAAGGACACCACCCAACACAACCGGCGCCCCAACGGCACCCAGCAACATCTCACGCTTCCCGAGCCCGACGCGGCGAGCGTAGGAGATCGCGAGGATGCCGAACCCGACCGCCGCAACCAGGAACAGGAGCACGTAGGAGACGGCAGCGAAGCCGATCTCGTCCGCGGCGCCGACGAGTCCGGCCAGCATCAGGGCTGACTGCAAGGCGCTGCCCAGAACGTAGACGCCGGTCGTCGCGAACGCCGCCCACAGCAACGTTCCGACGACCCTGGGCGCCAGGAGTCTTGGTCGATGGTCGACCGCCAGCAACGCCACCACCACTCCGACCGCCTTGATCGCCGTAACGACCCAGTTCGCGACCGAGAGACCGCGGCGGATTCGGCGTACTCCCCCGTGTCGAAGTAGTTGGTGGCTTCGAACCAGATGCTGATCGCGGCGAACCCGGCACACCACAAAGCGATGATGATGCCGACGGCGGTCACGAACTTCGTGGGCGGCGGCGCGTAGACCGGTGAGCGGTCGACTGAGGCGATCGATGGCATGCAAACTTCCGCGGGATGGGTGGGATGTCGAACTGAAAGCAGCTGAGGAGCCAGGAATACTTTGGTGTGGAGAACGGCCAGCAGCGACTCCGGATGTGCTGGACGTGGGAAGCGCGGCCAGCGTCTTTCGTTACACCTGGAGGCCCTGGCGCCATGTGGAATGTGCCGGCTGCCAACCCAGTTCGCGCTTGGCCTTGGCGTTGGAGGCGCCGCGCAGTTCGGTCATGAGCACGACGCCGGCCTGTCCGGCGGCCAGCCGTCCGATGAACCGCTGCACATGCATCGGCTTCTTGGCGCCCAGCTTCGCCGCCAGTTCCGGCAGCCATTCAGCGACCGGGGCGGGGTCGTCATCGACGATGTTGTAGACACCGCGGCGACCGTTCTTCACGGCTGCGACTGTGGCCTCGGCGGCGTCGGCGAGGTGGACGAACGACCACACCCCGCCGCCGTCACCCACGACCGGGAACTTGCCTTCGCGGATGGTCTCGAACTGCTCCGACCCTGGCGCCATGGAGGTGCCGGGTCCGTAGAAGGCGCCGAAGCGCAGCACGATCCCTTCGGTCCAGGCGGCGCCCAGCACGGCCTCCTCCAAGTGCTCGATGGCGGCGATCATCGGACCCATCTGGCGGACCGGTGAGTGATCCAGGGGATCTTGTTCGTTCTTGACCGGCCCGCCGGTCCGAGCGTAGGTGAACGCACCGTTGCTCTGGGCGACGAACCGTCGTACTCCTACGGCGCGCGCGGCCGCGAGCAGGTTGTCGGTCCCCTCAATCCGCAGCCGGTCGGTCGCGGAGAAGCTGCGTTCGAAATGGCGGGTGTCGATGTGCCTGATGGCGGTCAGCTGGTGAACGACCACCTCCGGCGCCGCCTGGCGTACGGCGGCCTCGACCCCGGCACGATCGAGCGCATCGGCGATGACCGGCACCGCGCCCAGCTCTGCTGCCCTGGCCTTGCCCACCTCCTTGCGGGTCATGGCGAACACCTCGTATCCCGCATCGGCCAGCCGGGGCACCAGCTGCTTACCCATCGCTCCAGTCGCTCCTGCAACCAGCACTCTCATGCTCAACTCCTGTTCGGTTCGGATTCGTCACCTGAACCGGATGGCCCGCCGTTTCCTGACAGGACCCACGTGATACAAGTCACATCACGAGCAGAGGTTCCCCGTGGTCGGAAGCCGCCCACTGGTCGGTCGCGCGTTCGAGCTTGTCGGGGTTTGCCTGAGTACGGCAGGCGGTGATGCCGTCGGCGGTAACCTCCAAGCACATGATGCCGACGACCCGGCCCTCCACGACAACCACAACGGCGGGTTCGCCAGTGGCGGTCCAGGCGTATATCTCGGGCGACCCTCCGACGATGGCGCGCTTGGCCACGGTCGGCTTGAACATGCCCCACACGAACTTCGCGACCGCGACGGCTCCCTCGAACGCCTTGGTGCGTGCCGGAACCTTCCCTCCGCCGTCGCCGACGGCGACGGCGTCCTCGCTGAGCAGGCGTACGAGCTCGTCGATCTGGCCGCTGGTGGCGGCCGAGAGGAACTCCTCGACAATCCGCTGGGCCCCGGCCTTGTCGATGTCGGGCCGGGTTCTGGCGTGCGCGACATGCTGCTTGGCCCGGTGAAAAATCTGCTGGCTGGCGGCCTCGCTGATGTCCAGGATCTCGGCGATCTCCTGGTGCCGGTGTCCGAAGGCCTCCCGCAGCACGTACACGGCCCGTTCGTTCGGGGACAGGCGCTCCATGAGGGTGAGGACCGCGTACGAGACCGCTTCGCGCTGCTCAGCGGTGTCGGCCGGGCCGAGCATCGGGTCCCCGCCGAGCAGCGGCTCGGGCAGCCATCGGCCCACGTAGATCTCACGCCGTGCCCGCGCGGAGGTGAGTTGGTTGAGGCACAGATTGGTCAGGACCTTTGTCAGCCAGGCCTCGGGGACCTCGATGCGGTCGACGTCGGCGGCGTGCCACCGCAGGAACGTCTCCTGCACGGCATCCTGTGCCTCGTCGGCGGAGCCGAGGAGTCGATAGGCGATGGCCTCCAGACGCGGCCTCGACAACTCGAACCGGTCGACGTCGTCCACGGTCAACGGCACGATTCGATCGTATCCACGGGCTGAGCGCGGCGTCACCCGCGAAGGCATCGGCAATCACGGATCACCGCAGGACTGAGTCGTGGAAGAGCCGTGTCGCGAGTTGGTCGCTCAGCGGTCGGCTTGCGCCACGGCATGAGGAAGCAAAGGGAGTTGAGCCCTCTCCGCCTGGTCCGATCACCCCGCTTGTCTCGTGGCTGCCCACGGGAACCAGTCCGGTGAACAGGCCCATGCCCGCGCGAGCACTGTAGAGACGTGGTGGCTAGCGGTCGTGGCATCGCGCGCTGGATGGTCGGGCCGCGCCGCCGCCAGCATCGAGCCGGGGCCAGTCCCGGACCGGCGCCCCGGCGATGTCGAGACCCCCACGGATCGTGGCTTAAGCGGACCCGCTCGGGGTACGAAACGCGACAACCAGGTCCGCAACGTGCACCGTTTCACCCGTCCGGGCACAAAACGCGACGACTAGAGCCGCAACGTGGACCATGTCACGACTCCGGGCACGAAGGGAGGCGATCGGGGCACCAGGATCCGTCGGTTTTCGGTTCCCCATCAAGACAACGCGGTTCGCGACCCGTGGGACGGGCTCAGGACTCCCAGGGCGCAGTGTCGTCCATCTTCTTGTAGTACTTCGCCAGATGGCTCTTCACCCGGTCGATGTCGGACTTCGGCAGGTCGACTCCGCCACGAGAACCCTGCATCACCGCGGCGGCAGCCATCACCCCGCGCGGAACCGCGACCAGGTTGTCGTCGACGACATCAGCGATCAGCAACTTGTATGCGGTGAAGTTGTCCTTCTTCTCAGCGTCGTACCACACGTGTGCATCGCGATACTTCTGATTCGGTTCGTCCTCGGCATCCGCCCATTTCCGCACCCGCTTCTCGGCGGCGTCCCCGTCCCAGCTGCGGTCCCGATCGGCCAGTTCGAGGTCTTGGAAGGCTGTCACGGCCACGATGGTGCTCCTTTCGGATCAGACTCTTCCCGCTTCGTACCCAGATCTACAAGTACCCAGAGCGATGGATGCCCAAGTCCTCGTCCGGCTTCGGCCCGGAAAGTGGGCGCCTGTGACAGATCTTCCCGGCGTGTCGGTGTCGTACGCGCCCACCTTCCCGCAGGGGCCGGTGGTTCGGGTCAGCGGGCGAGGAGGCCGCGCATGGGCACAGTCCACAGGTCCTGGCCAGCCAGGTCCCAACGCTCGAGCAGGGCATTCGCGGCTTGGAACCCGGTAGTGGCGGCGCGCTCCATCAGTGCGACCGGCAGGTCGCAGCGCACATGGTCACCGGCGAGCAGTACCCGAGGATCCGGCGTACGGACGCCCGGTCGCAGCTCCCACGGCGACGTGTCGACCAGCGGGCAGTCCGCCATCACGAGCCACTCCTGCGCCACGACATCCGCGTTCGCGGTCTCGGGATACACCCGGTGCAGTGCCGATTCGAGCTCGACCTGGACCCGGGGGCGTCCGGTGGCGTCGGGCTCCAGCCCCGACGGTGGTACCGCGTACGCATGGACCTCGACCACCGACCCGTGGTGGCGCTGCGACCACGCCCGTGCACCGCTCTCGAACCGTTCCAGGACGGAGACGTTGTCCAGCGGTCCGAAACCGCTGGTGCCCAGGAACGGCGAGCGGTCCATGGTCACCGCACGGTCGAGCCACAGCCGCCAGACCGCGAACGGGGGGGCGTTCCGGGTCACCGCCAGACGCTCCCGCCAGTCCGCGGGGCCCAGATCGGAATCGGCCACCAGCCTGCGCGCGGCGGCCGGGTCGGCGGTGATCACCACCGCATCGGCCGTGAGCACCTCACCACCGCCGATCTCGACCCGAACGTCGTCCGCCCCTGCCCCCGATACCACCGCGACCGCCGATGTACCCGTCCGCACCTTCGCACCGAGTCGATGCAAGTACGCGCCGAGCGGAGCCCATAAAGCGGTGTCGTAGTCGTCGTCCGGCACGTCGAAGAGCAGACCCTCGGCAGAACCGAGGAAGTAGCTGTGGAACATCGCGATCAGCTCGGCAGCGGAGAAGTCCTCTGCCGCCGCGAAGAAGCTGCGGGCGAACACCTCCAGGGCAAGATGGCGGGCGGAGGCAGGGAAGCGCAGGCGATCGAGGAAGTCCGCGGCACTCACCCCGTCGTAGGCGTAGAACGTGTCGGGGAAGCGCACCCTGAGCAGCTCCAACGCAGCCCCGACGTCGACCCGGGCCAGGTCGGCCAGCCGGAAGCTCGGACTCTGGGCGACGAAGCCGATGATGTTCAGCGGTGGGGTCGCCGGCACACGGGCGAACGAGTCGCGGCCACCGTCTCCGCTGACCAGCGGGTAGTCCTCGATCGGGGTCAGCCGGGTCAGCGCGGGGTCGACGCGACGCAGCAGCCCGCGCAAGTTGTAGTACTGACGGAAGAATGCGTGGAAGCCACGACTCATCGTTCGCCCCTGGCCCACCGGCCAGGCGGCTACCCGACCACCGAGCCGAGGCGACTGCTCCACGACGGTGACCGCAACGCCACGCTCGGCGAGCGCAGTGGCAGCGGCCAATCCGGCGATGCCGGCACCGATCACCACGACCCGTGGCCGAGGCCAAGGATCCGATGACGCCCACCGCCGACCCGCCGGACCCCGATGACGAACGGCGCGCCGATCTCGTCCCGGCCGCCAGGACGCGCCGTGGCCGATCGTCATCACGGCGCCTTCGCGCGGAACGTGTGCAGGATCCCCTGTTGCCAGCCTCGCACGGTGCGGACCTCGATGTCGACGAACCCGGCGCGCCACAGCCGGTCGCTGAACCGCTCGACGGAGTCGAACCGCAGCACGCTGTGCCACAGATAGTCGTAGAGCTCTACGTCGGTGCGGGTCAACCGGCTGAGCGGCATGACGACCAGCCGACAGATGACCGTCCAGACCACCCGGGCGGCATCGGAACCGGCGACTGAGTATTCCTGGGTGACCAGGACCCCGCCCGGGCGGAGCACGTCGCGGACGGCGCGCAGCACGTCGTCACGGCCGCCGTTTACCTGATGCTCCGGCACGTTGCGGAAGAGATAGGCCGCGAAGACGCCGTCGAGCCCCCCAGCGAGCCCCCACTCCGTCCGGCGCTGCCAGATCTCCTCGGCAAGTCCGTGGACGAAACGGATCCCGGCCGGCCACTCCTTCTCCGCCGCCTCGGCGAGCATTCCGGCGGAGGCGTCCAGCGCGACGATGTCGAGTGCCGGCAACGCACCGTCGGTTTCCGCCGCGACCAGGAGTGCGTCGGTGGAGGCCCCGGAACCGCAGCCGAGATCGAGCAGGCGACGTGACCGTGTCCGGCGCAAGCCACTCGGCAACTGGTCGAGCAGAGCCGCGGCCGCCGAGCGTAGATGCCGGTGGTAGCCGGGGTTGAGCGCCACCATCAGGTCGTATCGCTTCGCGGCGCGGTCGAAGTCTGCCGTGACCCGTGGTGCCGGCGAGCCGATCCCGTCGGCTGTCCGAACGTCGGTACTGGTGTCGGTCACACCCACTCGGCCTTTCTCACTGCGGTTCGTGTTCTTGGTACCGCGGTGAATCGCGTTCCGCCGGTTCCTGCGCCGATTGTTCTGCGTGCGCGTCCGGCTGGATGCGGCGGGTCGCCCGTCGCCACAACAAGATCGCCAGGGTGACCATCGCGAAGCCGAATCCGAAGTCCTCGATCGGGACGTCCCACGGCACTCGGATGCCCAGCATGGTGCCGGAGTTGTAGATGACAATCGGGTCGGACAGCTTGGTCAGCCAGCCGTCCACCAGCACTTGGAAGGCAAAGACGATGACCATAGTGATCCAGTACTGCAGCGAGGTGAAGATGCCGGTCCGCAACCAGACGAGCTCCACCACGACCACCGCCACCATCGCGATCACCGTCAGCACCGTGTAGTCAGGCACCGTCGGTCCCGCCTGGCCCGGCACCGGTTGCGCGAAGTCGGGCCGTACGCGCTCGACGCAGGATGATCCCGACTGCCTCATACGTCAGCAGGCCGCAGATCGGCACCACCACGAAGAAGACCAGCTCTTCCAGCGGCATGCCCAGCACCAGCTTCACACCGGTGACGAAGGCGGCGTTGTAGCTCCAGTGGCCGGCAACGATCCCGACGATGTCCCAGATCGCGAAGATCACCACCACGGGAACCAGCGCGCGGAGCAGGGAGCCCGGGCGTCGGTAGACCCGGGCGCCGACGACGAACTCCAGCGGCAGTGTGATGAGCAGACATCCCCCCATCAACAGGAGATACTGGTAGTGGTCGATGATGTCACCGTTTCCAGGTCGGATCCCGGGCCGCCACGTCGGGCCCAGCAGCGAGTACCCCACCCTAGATGATCGGCTGATTTGTCCCCTCTCGCCGCCCGATGCGCATATTTCGCGGATCCGTACCGGACGTGGAGGAAATTCCCCGTTCAGATCCTTGAATTGACAACAAACCGCTACCATCGAACTCATGCCAACATCGCGACACCCGAGTTTTGGGGTGCGCGGCAGCGGCGGCTCGGGGGATTTGAGGCAAGGAAACCTGACCAGCATCTTGCGCTATGTGCGTGATCACGGCTCCAGCAGCCGGCACGACATCGCCCAGGGCTGCGGGTTGGGTATATCGACGATGACCGACCTGATCTCGGAACTGAGATCGCGCCGGCTCGTCAAGGAGCTCGACCCGATCCGTCGACCCGCCGCGGGCCGACCCACCCGTCCCATCGCCCTCGACGGCGAGCCCTGGTGCGCACTGGGGATCCATATCGACGTCGACAAGATCCGATTCAGTGCCGTCACCGTCGGTGGCCGCGAAGTCTGGAGCGCCTCAGTTCCGGTCGACCTGCGCGACCGTGGTGCCGACGCACACGGCACGATCCGTGACATCTTGATCAGTGAACTGACCCACTTGCCGTCGGACAAGGAACTGCTGGCGGTGGAGGTCGGTGTCACCGGATACGTCGCCCGCAACCGCGGAACGGTGAGTTGGTCGGCACGATTGGGCTGGCACGACTTCGCCTTGATTCCCATCGTCAACGAAGCACTGGCCGAACTCGACATCCGGCGTATCCACGTGCGGGTCGCCAACGACAGCCACCTGGCCGGACTCCACGCGGCACGGATCGAACTGGCGTCACCGCCTCACACGGTGGCTGCATACCTCGGCGGCATGCGCGGCCTGGGCAGTGGTGTCATCGTTGCGGGCGAGATCTATCGCGGCGCCCACGGTGGCGCCGGCGACTTCGGCCACGCCAACGTCGATCCGAGCGGTCCACCGTGCTGGTGCGGACGCCACGGCTGCCTCGAATCGTTGGTGGGGCTGCGCCGCCTCCTCACCGCGAGCGCTCTGATGAGCGCGGCCGAAGCCGAGCAGGCGGTCGACGCCCATCCGGAGCACGCGGTCCAGACGCTCGTCGACGCGGCCGCCGGCGGAAACGAGCAGGTCGAGCAGGTGTTGAGCCGGTCGGCCGAGACCCTGGGTCGGGTGTTCGACGACGTCATCGGTGTCGTCAACCCGCACACGGTGATCCTCGGCGGCTACCTCGGGGTGCTCAGCCCGTATCTGGTCGACGGCATCCGGCAGCGGGTTCACGTGCGTACCGACGTCGCCGCGTTTGTCGGCACGGAGATCGTCGGGTTGACCCAGGTTGTTCCCAGAGTCGTCGGGGGTGCCGCACTGGCCGCTCGCGACGCCTGCCTGAACGATCCGTTGGGCCTGACCCGACCGCTCGGCTAGGTTGTCGACGACCATGCGCCGGAGTTGTCAGGATCTCAACTGGCTATGAGACGTTGAGAGTCTGACAACTCCGGTGGTGGGCGCGACCCGGCTGGTGGGCCGCAGGTCGGATGCGCGAAACTGTTTCGATGAAGAAGATGTTGGTGGTCGCGGGAATAGGCGCCGCGGTGGGTTACCTGGTCGGCACCGAGCAAGGTCGGGCCAAGCTCGAACGGTTCAAGCACCGGGCGGCAGAGGTCGCGGCCGACCCCGAGGTGCAGCAGAAGGTCTCCGATATCGCCGGTCAGGTGAAGTCGAACGCCGACAAGCTGCCCGATCCTGTCGCCGGAGCGGTCAAGACCGCTGCCGACCAAGTCCAGACCCGACTCGATCACAAGAGCGGGGAGGACCGCGACCTTCACTGACCTTCCTACGCGGGAGTCTGGTTGCTGGGAGGACCGATGCGGGGATCGCGAGCGGCCTGGGTGGTCGTCGGACTCGTCGGCGTTTGCGGTGCCCTTGCGGTCGTCGGCGCCGCAGTCGGTGGCCCGTGGACCATCTCCGACCGTGGCGGGTTGTGGTCGCCGCGGACCCAGACGGCGCCGACCATGCCACCGCAGGAGGAACCGGTCAGCAAACCCACCCCACCCCCGATAGCGGCCGGCGAGCCGCCGCACTGGGTGGCCTGGGCCTTGTGGATCGTCGTCGCGGTCGTTGCCTCGCTGATCCTCGTCTGGACATGGCGCCGGGTGTCGGCGTGGCTGCGAGAGCAACGACGGACCGAGCCCGTCGAGTCGGAGGCGACCGGTGAGGTGTACCCGGACTCACCGGTGATTCGCGCTGGGCTGACGTCCGCGCTGGACGAACTGAGCGTCACGGCGAATCCCACCGACGCGGTCCTGCGCGCGTGGGTGGCGCTGGAGAGCGCAGCCGGCCGTTCCGGGGTCGCGCGGCTCCCGTCCGATACTCCGACGGAGTTTACCGGCCGCGTGCTGACGGCGACCCGAGCCGATCGGGCCTCGGTCGACGCTCTTCTGCACCTCTACCATCAGGCGCGCTTCTCCTGGCATGGACTGAGCACGGCGGATCGGACGCAGGCTCAGTCCTGTCTCGAGGGCTTGGCCGCAAGCTGGTCGACCTTCGAGGCCCCGGCGCCGGATGCTGGGCGCACATCATGACCCGTTCCGGGCCCGGCATCCGCGCCGCACGTATCGTGGGCCGAACCCTGGTGGCCGCGCTGATCGCCGCGCTAGGTTGGCTCATCGGGCTCCAGCCGGCCAACGCTCTCTCGCTCAGCGTCTTCGCGCTGGCCCTCTACGCTCTTCGCGGACTGACGCCGGGTGAGGTCGACAACTGGCGCCCGGAGCCGGACACCACCCACAACACCGGCACCCGGCGAGAGATCGCCCGACTGTCTTGGGGGATGCACGGTCAAGACGCACGAGTCGACCGCTGGTCGACCAGGCGGTTGTACGCGCTCGCCGCCCGCCGGCTGTCGGTAAGAGGGCTCGATCTCGGCGCTTCCGAGGATTCGGCCGGATGCCGGCGCGTCCTGGGCGATCAGACGTACGACGCGTTGAAACCCGACCCCAACAACCTGCCGCGCTACACCAGTTTCGTGGCCGCTCTCGACGTCGTCGAGCGCCTCAGCCTCGAGGAGACCCCCCGATGACGTCAGCCGATCTCAGAGCCGACTCCGGGTCGTTCGACGGTTCGCCACTGGCGATCCGCGAGGTCGCCCGGCTCGGCCGCCAGGTGCTCGATTCCGTGCAGAGCGTCGTGGTCGGGATGGACGTCGCGCTTCGCACGGCGCTCGCGGCGATCCTCGCCGGTGGACACGTACTGTTCGAAGACGTTCCCGGGCTCGGCAAGACACTGGCAGCCCGCAGCCTGGCCCAGGCGCTCGGACTGGAGTTCCGGCGGTTGCAGTGCACCCCGGATCTGTTACCCGCCGACATCACCGGCTCCTACGTCTACGATCCGGCCGAGGCGCGGTTCGTCTTTCGACCCGGACCGGTGTTCACCGGGCTGCTACTCGCCGACGAGATCAACCGGACCGCGCCGAAGACACAGTCCGCCCTGCTCGAGGCGATGGCGGAGCGCCAGGTGAGCGTCGAGGGACGTAGCTTCGTCCTCGAACTTCCGTTCCATGTGATGGCCACCTCCAATCCGGTGGAGTACGAGGGCACGTATCCGCTGCCCGAAGCCCAACTCGATCGGTTCATGGTGCGATTGGCGGTCGGCTACCCGTCGGCGGGCGGTGAGGCCGATGTGCTCAGCCGTCGGCTGACCCGGAGGACGGACGCGACCTCGGTCGAGCGGATCGTCGACGCGACGGCGGTCCGGCGCATGCAGGCTGGCGTGGAGACGGTCGAGGTGGATCCCGACGTCGTCGACTACTGCGTCGCTCTGGCTACCGGGACGCGTGGCCATCCCGCTGTCGAGGTCGGCGCCTCTCCCCGGGGGTCGCTGGCTCTGCTGCTGGTCGCTCGGGCCCTTGCGGTGCTCGACGGTCGCGACTTCGTCACGCCGGAGGATGTCAAGGAGATCGCGGTCAGTGCCTTGGCGCACCGGATCACGCTCAACCCGCAGACGTGGGCGAGCGGGACCACCGCAGCCGACGTCGTACGGATCGTGGTCGGTCAGACCGCCGGTCCGGCCGCAACCGCCCGCGTCAGGTGAGCAATCCCACCGGGCGCTGGCAGCTGGCGGGCCCGTACGCATCTTGTCTGATTGCGGCCGTCGTCCTGCTGGCGATGGGTGTGCTCGGCCGGCGGCCCGAGATCGCTGTGCTCGGCGTGCCGATGCTGCTGATGGTCGCCTGGTCGTGGCTACGTCGCCCGGACGCGGAGCCGGCGGTCGAGATCGTGCCGTCGGATCAGGTGCCGGGCTCTGGCCGGCTGGCGGCCGAGGTGCGGGTCGTCGCGTCGGAGACCACCGAGCCGAAAGGGATGATCGGCTTCCGGGCCGGCGCACCTGGACACCGACCGGTGGAGTGCCTGGTCGTGGACCGGGTGGCGACGTACGAGGTCTCGATGCGGACCGTCCGGACCGGGAGACGCGACGTGTTCTGGATGGAGCACCGGGCAGCAGGGCCGGACCGGTTGTGGATCATCGCACCCGAGGATCGCCGGACACTCGAGCTCACCGTGCTGCCGACCACCCATCCGCTCGGCCTCGCCCCCCTACCGTTCCGGCTCGCCGGACTGACCGGTCAGCATGCGTCGCGCCGGGCGGGCGACGGCGGCGACCTGCACGACATCGCGCCGTTCGCTCCGGGCGACCGCCTGCGGCGCATCGACTGGCCGGTGACCGCACGGTTGAACACAGGCGGGCCGGGCGGCGGCGCCTTTCCCGCGCGGGTCGCGCCGACCATCACCACGCTGTACGTCCGCCGCACGTTCGCGACGGCGGATGCCACGATCATGCTGGTCGTCGATTCCCGCGACGAGGTTGGTCCCCGGGTCGCTTCCTGGAACGACAGTTCGGCACTGAGCGAGCGCGAGGCCAGCTCCCTCGACATCGCGCGAGTCGCCGCCGCGTCCACCGCCCGGCATTACCTGAACGCCGGCGACCGGGTCGGTCTGGAGGACCTGGGCAGGTTGCGTCGACCGGTCCCTCCGGCCGGCGGGCGGCGTCAGCTCGATCGGCTCGTCCGACGCCTGGCACTGGCGCAGCCGGCCGGGGAACCGACCGAACGCAAGCGGGTACCGCGGCTTCCGTCTGGTGCGCTGATCGTCATCTTCTCCACGCTGTTGGACGACGACCCCGCCCGGCTGGCGTCGCACTGGCGACGGGCCGGACACCGGGTGGTGATGGTGGACGTGCTGCCCAGGCTGTCGACGGCGGATCTCAACGCTCGTCTACTGACGGCGTACCGGATCGTCGCCCTCGAACGCACGGATCGGATCCGACAACTGGTGGCGAACGACGTCGAGATCATTTCCTGGACATCGACCGCGGATGCCGGCGAGCCTCGGTCGGCGCTCAGTGTTCTGGCCAGGCAGCACCGACATCCTCGGTCCGTGAGCCGGTGAGTACGTCGGATCCGCCGGTCACGTCCGGGGCGTCGAAGGCGAGAACGTCGACTGCCGGATCGACGATGCCCCGGCCGTCCGGCCCGGCGCGAGTGCTGTCCGCCCTGGCCGACCGCTTCCCCCAACGGGTCCGGGAGGCCGTTCGTCGCTGGACGCGCTCGATCCTCGTGTTGTTGCCGACCGCTGCCCGGCTGCCGGTGGTGAACGTCGAGCTCCGATTCTGGGTGCCGTGCTGGGCTCTGCGCGTCGTCGCTGTCGGGTTGGCGCTCGGATCCGCTGCCCTGGTGATCACCGGACCCTTCGGCTGGAGCGTCACCGCCGTCTTGTGTGTCGCGATCTTGCTACGCCCCGCGGGGATCGGTGCGCCCGCCCTCGCCGTCGTCGCGGGCTTCTCCATGCTCCAGGCGTCCGACGGGGAGGCCTGGGGAGTGTCCGGACCGCTCCTGCTGCTCGCGCTGCACGCCTGCGTCACGGTCTGTCTGCTGCTCGGCACGACCTCATGGGCAGCCAAGGTGCAGCTCGCCGTGCTCGGACGGCCCGCGTCGAGATTCGTCGTGATCCAACTGATCGCTCAGCTCACCGGCGTGGCCGGCGCCCTGCTCAGCAGCCGGGAGCTCAGCTGGCCCTGGGTCCCGGTCGTGGCGGCTCTGGCCTTGATCGTGCTCGCGTACGCCTGGCTACCCAAGCTGGGCGAGAGAGGTGAGCCTCTCGATCGCGCCGATCATGGGCCACGTCAAAACGTGCGAGGCGACGATGCCACCGCTCGGCGCTGGGGCGAGGAATGAGCCTCCGATCATCGAGTGGATTGCCTGTTTGCGTCCGCTGCGGGAGAAATGACCCCTCGTCGACCTGGCAGCTCATCGGGGTTGTCCAGTCCGCGTCGGGCACCGTCCGCACGAGCGCTCGGCGTCGACCGACGCTCCCGCAACCTCGCCGGACTGCCGAATCTCCGTACGACAACCGAGTGCGAGACACCCGACGCACGTCAAGACAGCGCGAGGTGGGGCTGGCCCGGCGCCTCCCCCAAGGCGCCGGGCCGACCGCGTCCAGCATGCCACGCTTCGCGGGCATGCGTGCCGGACGCGGATTCCGGCCGGGTGCAACAGTGTGCTACCCGGGCCGGTGATGCAAGGTGTCGCGACGTCCCCCGACGCTGCCGTACACCCCCCTGGTGATGCCGTGGCCGCTGGTGGGAGATGGCCACGCTTGGAGTCCGCAGCGTCCCCCGACGCAACCGCGGACCCGAAGTCGTTTACGTGTCGGGCTCAGACCTTGTAGCCGTGCTGGCGGCGGATGAGCTTGCCGCTCATCACGACGGTCTGGGCGATGGTGACGACATACAGGACGGGCCAGCCGAGCCACAAGATGGAGGACTGGATCGCCACCGGAAGCCGGAGCCAGGTGATGCCGAGCGCGATGAAGGTCACCGCGAGCACGATCAGCGGGGTCAGGTAGGCATTGCCCGACCCGCGCTCGGCCTTGGCCTGCTCCGCCCAGTTGTCCGTCTTCACCCGGGACAGGAACTTCACCCAAGCTCGGACGAAGTGACCGGCGCGCAGCCACATGTAGAGCTCGGCCGGAATGCCGCTGACCGCGAACACGACGTCGCGCCAGGTGCGGTTCTTCATCGACATCGCGATCCGGACATTGAGCAGGATCGCGACGAGCGGCGGGATCAGCCACAACGGCGAGAACTCGAAGGCATGGATCGACAGCGCCCCCGCCAGCAGCAGGGCGAATGCGATCCGGGTGAAGATGTTGGTCGCCATACCCATGTTCTCCGCCCAGCGCAACCGCAGGTTCGGGTGGAACGGCTGGCCCTTGGTGTCACCACGCTGGCCGGGCCACATCAGATCGATGGCGCCGTAGTTCCACTTCACCTGTTGACCGTCCAGCGAGCGGATGGTGGTCATCGCGCCGCCGTCGGCGCGAGCGGTGGCCGAGATCTTGGTGAGGTAGCCGGCGGACTTGATCTGCAGACTGAGCAGCGAGTCCTCGACCTCGGAGTCGTTGACCCACGGGGTCTGCTGGCGATTGGCCTTCATCACCTCCCGGAGAGCCCGCATCGAGAAGATCGAGCACTGACCGCCGAGCACCGCCATGTTGCGACCGCGGAGCATGTTCTGCATGTTGAAGGCGGCGAACTGGGCCCGCTGGCCGGCGATGAGGAACTGGCCGAGCAGACCGCGGTTGGCCGAATCGTCGATCGAGTAGATCGCGGAGATGCCGCCGATCCGGGTGTCGGAGAGAATCTCCGCCTCGAGCCTGGCGACGGCATCCTTGGCGAGAATGGTGTCGCCGTCCACCCCGAGCAGGTAGTCCGCATGCGGGATCTGCTCGAAGCCGTAGTTGAGGGCGCCGACCTTCTTGTCGGGATTCGCGCCGATGTCGTGCACGAAGACCTCGGTCACCTGCCGGTCACTGGAGCCCTTGCGAAGCTTCTTGCCCGTCCGCGGCCCGGCGAACTTCGCCGCGAGATCGAATGTGTCGTCCTTGGTGTTGTTGACGATGACGTGAATCTGGTCGGGCAGTCGGGTCTGCTTCAACAGCGACCGCAGCACCGCCTCGATGGATTCGGCCTCGTTGTAGGCCGGGATGACGGCGCCGATCACGGGGCGGTATGTCGGCAGTGCGTCGACGTCGGCCTGGTGCTGGCGGATGTAGGAGGCCAGGCCCGCCTCCTGGGTGTCGATCACCACGGTCGGCTCGTTGGTGTCCGAGACGAGGGTGTCGAAGTCGAAATTCGAAGTGGTGCTCATCAAGATCTCCTGGGGGATGTGGTCCTCGGTCCGTTCGGGCCGATGACTGAACTCTGACTCCCCAACCGCGATGATTGATCATTCAACCGCAAGGAACGGATCAGGAGTCAGTTAAACCTTCAACAAAGGCGATCCTGAGAATTTCGGTGCCGATGAGCGTTCCTTTGGAAACCGCAAGATCAGCCTCGCGGCGCTGCACCCTGCCTCAACAGACCTGTCAATCCTGTGCGGATCACAAGACTTCGCGAGCCACGAAGGGGAAGGGGGTGCATCGACTGTCAGCGGGGGCACGAAAAAGGTCGGGCCCTGTCTCCTGCGAAGACTGGGCCCGACCGATGTTTCTCGGCCCGCTCCCCGATCGGGCCGATTCTCCTACCAGCCGGTCCGTCCTACCGAACGGCCCGGCTTCGCTGCCGACCGAGTGTGAGCTCGGTCGTACGCGTTCCCTGCCGGGCCCGGTCCCCCGAACGGGTTCCGGCAGGAAGTCCTTCGGCCCCCTCCCCGAGCGGGCCGACCTCTCGATGACCGATCCAGGACCGGTCGGATCGAGCCCGTGAAGACGTTCCCCAACGCCATCTCGGACTCGAGGTCCTTCTTCGTCGGTCCCGCAACAACTGCTCCAGAACCGTTGCTCTTCGCGAGCGACTCGGTCCGTGCTGGCCCCGATAGGAGAACTCTGTCCTACCAACCTCGGCGCTCGATCATCTGCGGCCAAGCGGTTACTCAAGACTTGGTCAGCACTGGGGCAGCGACGACGGTGGCCACCGGCCGGCGTCGAGTTGCTCGAGGTCCGGGAGGCGAGTCAGGTCCGGGGTGCCGTGTACTGCCGGCCACTGATCGTGCGTGGCTCGATCTCGATGAAGACCGGCCGAGACCCCGCGGCCCAAGGCACCAGACCCTCGTCCTCCCACAGCTCGATGAGGTCGTACGACTGGTGGATCTCGTGCGCAAAACCGCGCACGACGACGCTCCAGGCTTCAGCGGGACCGATCTCGTCGATCTCGAAGGCCACCGCC